>JAHYJE010000095.1 GCA_019429105.1 Syntrophobacterales bacterium | reverse complement strand
CGAAACTGATCTGCCAGCATCCCGCCTTGCGCATCAAAGCGAGATTCTCCGGGGTAACATTGTTGACCCGCCCGAGGCAGGTCCAGGTTATGCCCAGATCGAGTTCGATCAGCTTCTCGCAGATTTCCCGCATTCGCGTCTTGAAGGTGATGAAAGTGTCATCCTCAAAGCTGATCTCCCGAATACCGTAGCGCTGGTGCAGCTCCACGATCTGCTCGACGACCCGGGTAGAGGAATAACCGTGGCAGCTGGAACCAAAGACCGATCGATCGCAAAAAATACATTTGTTCGGACATCCGCGCGCCGTGACGAGGGTCGTCGCCGGCAGATTTTTGACCTTGAATGGCGCCGGCATATATTTCTCGGGAAAACCCTCCAGCAGGTGCCAGGCCGGCATGGGCAAGCTATCAAGGTCGGTAATAAACGGCCGTCGCTCAGCGACCATGAGTTTTTCACCTTCGCGAAAAATAATCCCTCGAACCTCATTCAGTTTTTTACCCGCGGCCAGGACCTGCAGAAGCTCGGCAAAGATGGCCTCGCCTTCACCAATGACGGCAATATCAAACGAGGCGAATTTTTCCATCGTTTCTTTGGGCGCTGCGGTAATATGGGGTCCCCCGATAATGATGGTGATGTCGGGAAGGATCTGTTTGACAGCGCGAGCAAAGCGGTCGGCATTGCCGATGGCCAGGGTTGTGGATGAAATTCCGAGGATATCCGGGGAAACTTCCACCAGGCGCGCCAATAATTCCTGATCCGTCAAGGCCATGGCCGCCGCATCGATAACGCTGCAGCGACAACCTTCCGCCAGGGTGACACCGGCAATCATCAGCAGACCAAGAGAAGTCGCACTGCTGCCGCCCCCGGCAAAAGAGCCATAGCGTTCTGCAAACGAGACGGGTGGTGTTATCAAAAGCACGTGTAGCATATTATTGTCTCCCAGGGACACGATAGAATTTCGAACAGATATACGAACATTTACATCTAACCAACGGTGCGATTATAGTCAAGAAGTTCAAGAAACGAAAGCCGGAAGCGCACCATCAGGCGCATCATTGCCAAAGAACTGATTTTTTTTATGCGGTAGATTTTCCGCCGCTTGTGCCAATTCCGCGGCAGGCCGGTCAATGTGTCGCGTATTGCCCTTGCCAGCGCGGACAGACAGGCCAGAGGTGAGGCCGAGGAACGAAACTCCGCCCCACTGCCTCTGCCGGAAAGAACGATGAAAAACTGCACACCATAACGGATGCAGGTAAAAAGAGGCAGCAGGGCCAGCAGCGGCAACGGGAAGCTTTTGATGGCCACCCAGTAGTGGTTCCGCTCAACGAGATAGAGTTTGAATGGCGAAAACGTACCGCCGGTCCCGGAATATTTATGATAGACGACGGCGTTCATGGCGACAAGCGCCGTAAATCCGGCCAGTCGGCCACGCAGACCGAGATCGGTATCCTCGCAATAAGCAAAAAAATCCGCATCAAAAAAGCCGGTCACGTCGATCATCTCCCGGGTATATA
>JAHYJE010000094.1 GCA_019429105.1 Syntrophobacterales bacterium | reverse complement strand
GACCTATGACCTCAAAATGGCCGAAAGGGTTGTCAGCCAAAGGATCGCTGGAATCCGTCAACTTGCGCATGCATGAGGCACTCAAGAGGAAGAGTCTTACAAGAATCTTGTGGGCCGTTGCAAAAACGGATAATGTCGCTGAAATCGTTTCTTGGATCAATAATTTTATCGAGAAGAAATAACGTCATGCCTGTGAACCCGATAATCGAGCATTCCAAAGAAACGGAAACGACCATCCTCTTCGTAAAACTGATGTTTGAACTGCTTCAAAAAGGAAGGCGTTGCGCCGTTGTAGTTTCCGAAGGTCTCCTCACCTGGGATCAAAACCAGCGCCAAGACATCCATCCTCTATTTCAGAAAAGGCGGCCCCACGGACTTTGTCTGGAATTACCGTTTTTTTTGCCTTCAGAACCATTGACGAACAGATAAAAATGTTATTGCACTCCTAAGTGCCGATATGGTACAAAAACTCGACTGTCTGGTCTGACTAGACAGACAAGGAGGACCGTATGACGAAAACCAATACGAGAGCCAAAGACCCCGCCTGGCAATTGCAGGAAGCCAAAAGTCGCTTGAGCCAAGTCGTGGAGCATGCGCTGCGGGAAGGGCCGCAAACCATTACCTTGCGCGGCAAGCCTGCCGTGGTTGTGGTTTCCTTTGAAAGATTTCAAAGCCTTACCCGTCCCTCCACATCCCTGCGCGAATTTTTCAGGAAATCCCCTCTCTATGACACGGACCTCGACCTTGAGAGAAGCAAAGACTTGTCCCGAGAGTTTCCGTTATGAAATACCTCCTGGATACCTGCGTGATCTCGGAACTGGTGAAGAAGGATCCCCATCCGGCGGTAATTCGTTGGATGGATGCCGGCGATGAGAGCAGGATGTATCTGAGCGTGCTGACCCTCGGAGAGCTCATCAAGGGGATCGCCAAACTGCCGGACGGCGAGAAAAGAGAAAAACTGCAATCATGGGTCAGCAATGATCTTGCGCTGTGATTCGGACAGCGCCTTGTGGAGATCAACGCGGAAATTGCCTGGGCTTGGGGGACGCTGCTGGGCGAAGCGGAGAAGCGAGGCGAGAAACTGCCCGTGGTCGATAGCCTGATCGCCGTTTCGGCCAATGTCCACGGTCTTATCGTCGTCACACGGTGTCCTTCCGGTGAGCCTGCGTAACTGAAAAAATTCATGTGCGGCCGTAGTCGAAGCCTCCCCTGCCTTCGTATTTAACGCCGCGGAAGGGGGTTGATTCGATATCAGGTTGCCGAAGGAAGAAAGCCTTTCAGGAGTCGTCTGCCGGTGAGAGCATATTGCCGGGTAAAGCTGCCGGGTAATTCCAGGGCATCCAGTTTTGAGGGTTTTTGAAGACATCGTGATAATTTTTCTGGAGGGCAACCAAGTAACCGAAGGGATCGATGCCCCTCAGAACGCAGGTATGAATCAGGCTCATGAAAATATCGCCGATCAAAGCGCCGTGTACAGTCCTGTAAAAAAGGGAGTTTTTCCTATGGAGAATCGCTTTTTTC
>JAHYJE010000093.1 GCA_019429105.1 Syntrophobacterales bacterium | reverse complement strand
GTCTATTTAGACCTTGACAATTTTAAGGAAGTCAACGATCGTTTCGGACATCCGGAAGGAGACCGGGCTCTTCGCGCCATCGTTCGTTACACCCGGGAGCATTTGCGGAAAATTGATGTGATTGCGCGACTGGGAGGCGATGAATTGGCATTTCTGCTGCCGGAGATTGATCAGGAATCGGCCCGCGCCGTTCTCGTCAAACTCCAGAGCGGTCTTCTGGAAGAGATGAAGCTCAACCACTGGCTGGTTACCTTCAGTATCGGCGTCGTCACCTGTAACCGGAAGGCGCCCGAAACCGCCACTCAGCTTTTGCAAATAGCCGATGCGCTCATGTACTCGGTAAAACGTAACGGGAAAAATGGAATCGCCTATCTGACCTATACCGGCAATGCCGACGGTACCTGAATATGTTTATGTTACAGGGTGATTGCTATGCTTAATGATTTACTGGTACGAACGGCAAAAGCGAAAGAAAAGCCTTATAAGCTATCGGACGGCGACGGTCTTTATCTTTTTGTGACGGATGAGGGCGGGAAGTGGTGCGCTTGCAATACCGCTACGAGGGCAAAGAGAAGTTGCTTTCCTTCAACCAAGCGCCCCCTGTCGGAGAAGCGACAAAAAGCCGGAGGGAAAAACACTAATTCGCCGATGCAGGCGGAGATGATATTTGCTTAGGCAGGCAATGATCGAAAACGCGAATCGCCGGAGAGGTTGCCTTACTCCGCCGGGAAAAATCGTCATCGAATAACGGAAAGATTTGTCTTTGCGGCCAGGCCCGGAACAATCGCCGGATTCTTTTTCGAGTTGTTCCGGCATTAAAGGTTGTCGAGGGGGCTGCGAACCGCAAGTCCCGGCCGGTTGAGGACATGGGTGTAGATCATCGTGGTGGCGACATCGGAATGGCCGAGCAACTCCTGCACGGTCCGGATGTCGGCCCCGCCTGCCAGCAGATGGGTGGCGAAGGAGTAACGCAATGTGTGCGGTGTTACCCGCTGGGAAAGACCGGCCGCCCTCGCCGCCTTGCGGATGGCGTTCTGAAAAGCTGCATCGTCGAGATGGTGCCTGCGCCGCAGGCCGCTGCGCGGGTCAATCGCCAACTGGCGCGAGGGGAAAAACCACTGCCACGCCCAGAGTACCCCCGCCGTGGGAATTTTATTTTCCACGGAATCGGGAAGCCATACCCCCTGTAAACCTTCCTGCCTGTCTTCATCAAAGAGCCGCCGGAGACGTTCCCGGTGTGCCAGGAGGGACTCCCGCAGACTCTCCGGCAGCTCGCTTACCCTGTCCTTCCCCCCCTCGCATCCACGGCGAGATGGTCGAGAAAGCCCCGGATATCGGCGGCGTTTGCCTCCTCGACCGGACGTCCTTCCAACCATACGGCGAAGCGTCTCGCCCACCCGCGGTACGTCTGTTCGGTACGCCACTGTAGATGCCTGCGGCGAATGGCGGCAACCAGAAGTTTTTCCCAGGCTGTCAAACCCGCATCCGGTCTTTCCAGTTCGATGACGTGTTGTCGGGCATCCCGTTCAGGATGAACTGTATCCGACAGCCCCGACTGAACGGCGGCGGATTTGAAAAACCACCGCAGGGATGCGCGCACCGAATCGGTTTCTTGCCCCTCTCCTTCGATATGATGCAGAAAATCCAGAACGGACTCCACGGAAGCCCGGCGACTG
>JAHYJE010000092.1 GCA_019429105.1 Syntrophobacterales bacterium | reverse complement strand
AGGTACTCCTCCAGATCGCCGCGGCGTCCCCGTTCGCACTTTTCTTCCCATGCCTTTTGAATCGCGAGCAAATCGGCATCCGTCGCAACCTTAATGGTAAGTTGCACCGCGCCGATCTCCAGCGCCTTGCGGGCCTGCATGTTTTCGTAGGGGCTGTCTGATTCCTCAAGGACGGTCAAGACCTGTCGCTTCAGGTCCTCGGTTGCCGAAGGGAAGCAAACGTAGGTGCCGTCGCCGGGACGGCTTTCGAGGATGCCGACAATTTGCAGCGCGCTTATCGCCTCGCGCAGGGAGGGGCGGCTTACACCCATCTGTTCGGTAATGGCCCGCTCCGAGGGAAGCCGCTCGCCCGGCGCGTAAGCACCGGCATTGATCATACACAGAAGCTGATCGGCGATAAATGAGCTTTTTTTCTTGAACCCCGCGGGGGCGATCTTTTCGAAATTCATCAGGCGCTCCGGATTGGTCTGACCGGTAAAACCGGTCTGTCTGTCCTTACAGAAACCCGGAAGGGTTTGTCAAGTAAAATATTCAGGGCAACGAATCGTCGCAATGGGGGGATGAAAACGAAGCTTAAAGATCATCATTCCCATGGTTCCCGATTGTCGCGGTTGGCCATTGAACGATAATTCCAGGATCAGGCTACCAGGTTTACGGTTCGCCGTTCACGGTTTGTTGGGATGCGCTTTTCATATCCGGAGATAAACGGTATCAGGAATCCACCGTCTAACGTTGAGCCGTATACCCCGGAACTTTGAACCTGAGCATTAAAAAAATTGTCAAACCGTCCTTCACCGCCCGGTCGCACTGGCATTAAACTAAAGCGGTCTCAATAACTTCCCGAGTTTGGCAATCAACTGTTCCGTGTTCTCCGGGCTTGCGGGGATAAAGGGCGGCCGGACGTTTCGCCAGCGCGTATCCCCCCTCTGCAGGGCAAGCATCCCTTTCATGGCGGGAATGGGAACATACTCTTCTACTGTTTTGCGAAACGTCACTATTTCAAAATTGACCCGGTCCAGATCATCGGCTTTGGCGCCGGTGGCCACATCGAATGCGTAACGAATTCCCGCCGGATTAACATTACAGGTAGCCGAGATGCAGCCCATCCCGCCGTGCTCCATGCCCACCCGCAGAAAAAGTTCGGACCCCGGGAAGACCGAGATGCCGGGGGCTGCGGCAATAACCGCCTTGGTATTCTCAAAATTTCCGGAACTGTCCTTGTAGGCAAAGATCGTCTCAGGAAAATCCCGGGCCAATCGGCCCGCCAGGGCTGGCGTGAAACCTATCCCGGCCAGCGGAGGAATATGATACATGCATATCCTGAGCTTGGGACGAGCGACAGCACCAATCAACCACTTGAAGTAGTTATACAACCCGTCATCGCTGGCATTTTTGTAAAAGAACGGCGGCAGTACCATCACCGCCTTGCACCCGCGCTCTATCGCGTGGCGGCACAGCGTAACAGTTTCGGGAAGATTGCAAAGACCGGTCCCCGGCATCAAAACCGCGGGGTCAATCCCCCCGTCGATAAGCGCGTCCACCGCCGCCAGCCGTTCTGCAACAGACATGCTGAGCGCCTCACCGGTAGTGCCGAAAGGAGCGATATAATGTATTCCCTGGTCCAGCAGCCATTTTGCGTGGCTGAGGTACAGATCGGCGGCGATGCTCAGATCGTCGTTGAATGGTGTCAGTATCGGCGTCATCACGCCTGTCGTTTTGTTTTTTTTCATTCTGCCTGCATCCTCCTTAGTTTTCCATCATGTCGTTTGCCAACTCTCCC
>JAHYJE010000091.1 GCA_019429105.1 Syntrophobacterales bacterium | reverse complement strand
ATAACTTATTTTCACAACCACTTGCGCCTTTTGAAAAGGGCCAGCATGATAATCACAAGCGCCGCCATAAACCCCAGAAGCGTAAAATAACCCCATTTCCATTTCAATTCCGGCATGTATTCGAAGTTCATCCCATAGACGCCGGCAATGAACGTCAGCGGGATAAAAATTGTACCGATAATGGTGAGCACCTTCATGACCTGGTTCATCCGGTTGCTGATGCTCGACAAAAACGTGTCGTGCATGCCGCCGATGATGTCGCGATACGTCTCCACCATATCAATAATTTCGATTGTATGGTCGTAAAGATCGCGGAGAAAGATTCTGGTCGAAGCACCGATCAGCGGCGATTCGCTTTTGGCAATGGCGGAAATTTCCTCCCGGAGCGGCCAGATGGCCTTGCGCAGAAACAGAACCTCCCATTTCAGGCGGTGGAGCTTCTGCATCGCCACGGCGCCGGAGGACGTCAGAATCTCGTCATCGAGATCCTCAATATGATCGCCGACTTTTTCGATGGCAAGAAAATACTCGTCTATCACCGCATCCATGATGGCGTATGCCAGATGATCCGCCTTTTCGCCGCGGATGCTCCCCTTGCCGGCGCGAATCCGCTCTTTCAGATGATCGAGGATATCGCTGTCGCGCTCCCGAAAGGAGAGGACAAAATTTTTGCCGAGGATGATGCTGACATTTTCATAGTCAATCGCGGCAGTATCTTCCGAGTAAGTCATTATTTTTATGACAAAAAATATGTAATCGCCAAATTCTTCAACCTTGGGGCGCTGGCTGGTGTTGGCGATATCTTCGGCGGTCAGGGGATGAAGGCCGAAGAGAGTTGCCAGATTCTGAATCAAACTTACGTCATGGATGCCGTTGACATTAATCCAGGCAATGTTGTCGCCGATCCTGAAACGCGCGCAATCAGCAAGGGTCGCCTCGGGAATGTCCTCAAGATGATCCCGGGAATAATCAAGAATGCTGATGTTTGTCTTGTCCTGTTTCCGCTCGCCGATAAAAACAGGCGTTCCGGGCGCAAGGCCCGCCTTTTTGCCGGAGCGGGGATTCTCGCGGCTTCTTTTGCGCTTGCCGTTTTTCTTCATTTCATTGAGGCCTCCCAGCCCAGCTCCTTGAGGCGCTTTTGGTAAGCCGCCAAGATCTGTTCATTGAAGCAGACGAAGCTCACCCGCTCCAGCGTCTCATCCGTCTCTAAAAATTCAGCTACGGTCTTCAGGGCCACCCGGACCGCCTGTTCCACTGGATAGCCGTAGATTCCACAACTGATTGCGGGAAACGCCAGCGTTTTTAGCTGTTTTTCCGCCGCAATTCTCAGGCATTCGGCATAACACGAAGCCAGTAATTCCGGCTCGCCGGCAACTCCGCCCCGCCATACGGGGCCCACTGTATGGATGACATACTTTGCCGGGAGTTTATAGCCTCGCGTAAGTTTGGCCTGACCGGTTTTACAGCCGTTGAGCAAACGGCATTCCCGGAGCAGCTCCGGCCCTGCGGCCCGGTGGATCGCGCCATCCACCCCCCCGCCGCCCAGCAGCGAACTATTGGCGGCATTGACGATCGCATCTACCGTAAGTCTTGTAATATCCGCTTTAATTGCTTCGATTCGCTTTTCCATTTTCATATTGTGCATGCATAGCCCTTTTGGTAAATAACCGCAATTAATTTTGCAACAAGTGAATACAGTAAAAGATTTTTTAAAAAGCAAACTTTCCGCTTGACAATTAATATCCGGGGGAGTAACCGGATAACCATTGGTTGAACGTCCAATCAGAAATTATATTAACCGAGCCAATTGCAAAACCATTTGTCATTCCCGAAAGCGCAGCTTAATGTCCATAATGTCTCTATCGGGAATATGGTTTTTTCAAGCAGTTAGAACCAGATTCCCGCTCAGAATCGTTGCGGGAATGAC
>JAHYJE010000090.1 GCA_019429105.1 Syntrophobacterales bacterium | reverse complement strand
ATCTTCATAAATCTGCTCACTTTCTGGTCGAGTTCCCCAGCAAGCGGGCTTTTATCAGCACAATGCAGGCAGACCTCTCCGGCACGCCGTTTTTCCAGAATGCGTTATGACTGGATGTATTCATCCCCGGTGTATTATGAACATTAAGCTGCGCTTTCGGGATCGCCGTAGATGGTATCAGCTTTTGTTTGAAGCTGATCGTCATCGGCGTACCGGGTGTCATGTCCCCCTTGCAGGACGTGAGCCTTTGGCGGCGGTCTTGCCTTTACCAGCCATAGCCCCAGATGATTGAGGATATCCCGGATCACCGAGGGGTCTTCAATAAAGCTGATGATCCGCATCGTCCCCTGACATTTAGGGCAGACAAGGGGATCTACCTCGTATATCTTTTGAATCAGTCTGGCCCAGTTTTTACGGAAAGCCTTTTTGTTTCCCTGAGTTTCCATGATGAAGGGGATGGCGTCATCCAGACCTTCCTTCTGGCGTTTTCCCCGCGAGACGTTGCTGTAGTATCCGTAATACTTCACCATTTGCTCGCCCCTGTTCGGGATGTGCGAACACATCGCCGCCAGCCATTCTAAAGCGGGGAAAACCTTTGTATCCTTGCCATCCTTGGATTTATAAACGACCTCCCCCTCTTGATCCAGATACTGCATTCTTTCCTGGGAAAAGGACGCCCGGATGATGTAACGAGCCAGGTTTTCCATGGCCGTATCATCGTCAGGCGAGATGCGGTTGCCGCAGAAGACGTTGAACCCGGAGTGCCGCCATGTTGAGAGCATGGCTATCATCTCCTTCGTGATCTTTCCCTTGTTCAGAAGCATCCTTAACAACTTGTGCCGGAAAATGGCCTCCAGCTTTTTATGAACATTAAGCTTCGCTTTCAGTTCCAGGGGTGGGGCGACTCGGAACATGCCCTTGTTGCCGTAGAAACAGCCGTCCGTCACCAGGATGTGGCAGTGGGGATTGAAACCGAGGAGGTCGCCGAAGGTCTGGACAGCGATGACGGCGCCGGGAATGGGATCGTTTTCGTGAACCGCATCCTGGAGAAAAACCTTCAGGGATTCCCATGCCGAGCGGCTGAGATCGGCAAGAAGTGTCCGATCGTAGAGGAAGTAACGGCGGAGGATTTTCGGGATGCTGAATACAAAATGCCGGTGGGGAATCTTCTTGACGACATCCATGCAGAGCCATTCCCCAAATTATGAACATTAAACTTCGTTTTCCACCACGCGCTTCTGATGGCATGATGGGCAAAAATGACGGCGCTTGCAGGAGAATGCCAGAAGGTATTCGTGGCCGCAGTCTTTGCATTTCACACGGGCAAACCCGTTTCGCAAATTTCCGCAATCAAGATAGCGATAGATCACCTGCTCGACATAAGGCCGCCAGAAGCCGTACTGCCGTGAGAAATGTTCATCATAGATTTGGATAAAGGTCTCAAAATTGTCCTCCACGCAACGATAATAATCGGATAACTGTGGATTCCGGGGGCGATAAACAGCGGCAGGAGCGGACATGATTTCTCTCCTTTGAGAAAATCAGACCGTCCATAATAGAACGAAAGTTCTATTTGTCAAGAGCAAATAGAAATGCGCTGGATATTTGATATAAGCGAGCCCCCGACGGCAATTTTTTGAAAATAATTTGAATTTATTTTTACAAATCATATAGTTGTGCAAATTCATTATCGGCGGGGCGATTTCAGGACACCTTTCAGAATGCCTTCAGATGTCCCTGATTCGCTCCAGGTCGAACGATAATTATCGACGAGTATCCGGTCTCAGCACCTGAACATGCCTTCAGGGGGCCTCAAAATCGCCTTTTTACATGAATGATTTTAATTAGTTACGTCACATACCGGACTTGACAGGGACTGCTTTTTCGTGTAGGGTGCAGCCATGAAATCAACTATTGAAACTCAAGAATTGGCGTCAAAAGCATCTCACAATATCACCAGTCGGCTTGTCTGGCATACGGCACTGAAGGATCAGGCCGGAATCGCCCAGAGCCTGGCTGACGGAAAAGATATCCAGGAAATATACGGCCTCGGCGAGGCAGCCCTCTTTGACATTCGGAGGAAGACCTGCCGGGATGTGCTGGCGCCACGGTCCTTACTGATGTAGAGCGCCAAGGCCTCTCCAATATCCGACAGCAGAGGGAGGCGATTTAGTACACGGCCCTTGCCACGAACGAC
>JAHYJE010000089.1 GCA_019429105.1 Syntrophobacterales bacterium | reverse complement strand
TCATACCCTGCTTATGTCATTATGTCAATATGTCATTGTTGATTGATCAGGGACGGCGCCCTATTGTTCCAGCACTTCCCGCGCGATAGTCAGTGCCCGCCCCGCGCCCTGGGCGGCATAGCCCCACTTGATGAGGGTGAAGGCGGGCTGCCCGTCTGCCCCCTGGGCGCTGTCTTTCCCGTAAAACGCCAAGGGGACAGATTTTAAATCTGTCCCCGCCCTGACCCCATCATTACTTTCCCGCCTGTTCGGGAATGACAGTGTGGGGACATTTTTCAAAGGTCTCTACGGATGCGGTGTGATGGCGATGACGGTAATCTGGTTCTCCCGCAGCCCATAATACCAGAAAACCCGATAGGCCGCCGGGGTGGACTGCTCGGCGTAAGCTTCAAAGACCTTTTCTCCCTGCGGTCCTTTGAGGCTGGTGAATTCGTGGGTCCGAAGGCTCGGATGTCGCGGGTTTTCCGACAGAAAACAGAGAGTTTTGCGCACAGCCCGAAGCCGCTTTTCCAGTCCCCTGTCTGCCGTCAGCTCCTCCCATTGCTTCCTCGCCCGCGCCGTCAGGATAATCTCAAACAATTATAGCTCCTTCAGTTCTTCCGGGTCCAATCGGGAGACGTTCCCCTGCGCGGCGTCCCGCAAGCCTTCCCGCACAGCGCTGATTGCCTCCGGGTTTTGGAAGAGCCAGAGTTCCGAAGCGGGGATCTCAGCTATCGGTTGCAGCAACACCTCGCCACTGTCGTTCCGATAGAGGCGAATTCTTTTATACCCTTTGAGGATTTCGCCGACGGTCAGGCGGTTCCGTTCATCTATGGTTCTCGTCCCGATTTCCTCAAATGAATCATTAACTTTCAAGATACTATTCATAAGACAACCTCCGTTCCGCAGATATATACAGGAAGTTTCTTCCGGGGTCAAGGGGTAAAACCCATTTCTGGATATACCCGCAAAACGCTAAATTTCAAGACCTGACCCCCAAAACTTGCCCCAGGAGCCATTCAATGACGTTTACCACCTGAATCTCCAAGCCGTCATGCCGAATGACCTCTGCCGGTCCATGAGACAGGATCAGAAGTTGCGCATCCCGGGCGTAGGGGATGTCAACGGCTGCGCGGCAGAGTGCCCTGATCTCCCGATTTCGCGTCCTGGGATCGCTCATGTCCTGGCAGACCTGTATCAGTTGCCGGATCCGCCCATCCTGCAAAGCGATGCAATCCACCTCGAGGCCTTTACCGGTCTTGCCGTAGTACAACTCCCCTCCCCGGCGCAGCAGTTCGTTGACGACCACGGTCTCCAGCAGTTTTCCGCTGTCTCGCCGGGAAAAGCCGCGTGCCACGGCAGCGAGGCCCGTATCCACGGCATGAATCTTTTTGGGATTGGCCGCCCGCCGCTTAAGCGACCAGTCGAAAAGCGGCAGGCGATTGACCAGAAAGGCCCCTTCCAGGTATTCCACATAGCTGTTCAGCAGATGATAAGAGCTGCCGAAGCTCCCTTTGAGCGAGTTCAGCGACAGAATGGTTGCGGTGTTTGCCAGCAGATACCCGGAAAGGTTCAGCAGGGCTTCCACACTGTCCAACCGGTGACGCGCCGCCACGTCCCGAAGCAGGATTGAATCGAAGTAGGCGCGAAGCTCCAGTTTCTTTACCTCGGCATCTGCGATCCGGGCCACGCGGGGAAAGGCGCCCCAGGCGAGATAATCGTCAAAGGCGCCGGCGATTTCAACCCGCTGACGGACAAGCTCCAGCGGTGTGCTTACGGTCATACCCCGAAATGAGAGAAATTCGGCAAAAGACAGGGGATGTACTGTTAAGGGCAGATAGCGGCCGCTCAGGACCGTGCCGATTTCCCGCCCCAGCAGATGGGCATTGGAGCCGGTGACATAAAGTCGTGACCGATGCAGTTCGTATTCGGTGAGCAGCCATTTGTCAAATCCCGGGATATTCTGCACCTCATCCAGGAAGATATGAGGCGGGCCGGCGGGGCGAAAATGACGCTGGTGCAGCTCGCGGATGCGGGTCAGGAGCGCCGGAGTAAGATCACCCATGAAGCGGGGATCCTCCAGGTTGAGAAAGAGAATGTCGCTCTGGGGCACCCCTTCGGCCAGCAGAACCCGGACGGCATTGCGCAGGATCGTGGACTTTCCGCACCGCCGCACCCCCTGCAGCACGACAATCTCCCCGGTTGCGCTCAGGGCGCGCAGCCGATTTTCGTAGAACGGCCGGGGCACCGTCTCCGGTTCAGGACGGTTCCAGTCGTTCCAGTCCGCCAGCGCCTGCAGGATTTCGTTATCCGATATCGTTAAATCAGTTCTCATGGTGACTGATAATTACATCATTTCGGTTGACGTGTCAATCGAATAAATAGGTTTCTGTCCATAGAGCCAATTGCAAAACTATTTGTCATTCCCGAAAGCGGAGCTTAATGTACACAATGCTTCTATCGGGAATACGGTTTTTCAAGCAGTTAGAACCAGATTATGAACATTAAACTTCGTTTTCCCGC
>JAHYJE010000088.1 GCA_019429105.1 Syntrophobacterales bacterium | reverse complement strand
AGCTCCCGAAACCGCCCAATCAGGCTGTACGCCTTCTGGTCGGCCTTCTCCCGGACACTGCAGGTGTTGATGACAATCAGATCTGCATTGCCGGGATTGTCGGTCATTATGTACCCGGATTCTTTCATCAAAAACGCCATCTTCTGCGCATCCTGCACATTCATCTGGCATCCCAATGTCTGAATATATAGTTTTTTCTCTTCCAAGCCTCCCCTTCCTCACCAAAAACAAGACTGAGTTCATTAGTATAGGAGGTTGTTATAGTCAATATATTTTTAACAGGAAAATTTCCCTGCTTGCAATTGCCGCCGTTCCGGTTTATTTTGACGACCATTGAGTCGTTGCCGTTCAAAATCAAAAAAAATCAACCGGAGGCGAGACGATGAAACATCAGGAAAGTTCTTTCAAGGACAGCGGCAATCGTCAAATCCACTATCAATCCTGGCTTCCTGAAGGGCAAATAAAAGCCGTGCTGCTCGTGGTTCACGGACTTGCCGAGCACAGCGGCCGCTATACGAATATAGTCAATCGCTTTGTTTTGCCTGGTTATGCCGTTTATGCCGCCGATCACCCCGGACACGGTCGTTCCGCCGGTCTGCGGGGCCATATAGACAAATTTACGGATTACACAGACACGCTTGCCGAATTTTCACAAATGATCGGCAGATTGCAAAAAGGCAAACCGCTTTTTCTTGTCGGCCACAGCATGGGCGGGTTGATCGTTTCGCTGCACCTGCTTTCCCATCAGCACGAACTGCAGGGCGCCGTGCTCTCGGGCCCCGGCGTCAAGGTTCCCGACAACATATCGCCCTTAACGATCTTCGCCGGAAAAATTCTGTCCACTCTGTTGCCCCGCACCGGAATTCTCAAACTGGAAGAGGCAGCGGTAAGCAGGGATCTTGCCGTTGTGAGGGCTTACCGGGACGATCCGCTGGTTTATCATGGCAAGATTTCGGCGCGGCTGGGCGCAGAGATGCTCGCAGCAATGAAAAGGATCGAAGCTGACGCATCCCGAATAACATTGCCGATATTGATCCTGCAGGGAACCGCAGATCGCCTTGTTCCGCCCTCCGGCGCGCAGATGCTTTATGACCGGGTATCCTCTGCCGACAAAAAATTGATTTTCTACGACGGGCTGTACCACGAGATTTTCAACGAGCCGGAACACGATCGCGTTTTATCCGATATGGAGGCCTGGCTTGCAGCACACCTGTAACGGCGGTTGCTAACTTTTATTGACACGTCCCGCGTGGTGCGCTACGGAGCTAAACAAGTTCAGGTCGAGAAGGCGGGTTTTCATTTTTCCTTGATTGTCTCCCCGATACTGCGGAGGTGTTGAAAAACTTTTTTTGGTAAACAAGAAGCACTGATCATTTATGAGGAAGGGGACGGTCGATGGATCCGAAAAATCCCGAATTGCTCAGTGAAGTTAGTGTGGACTAAGTTGCAAAATTGGATGCCCTGATACAGTCTTACAGGGAAAAACCGGGCGCCCTGATCCCCCTGCTCGAGGAGGCGCAAGTGCTCCTCGAATATCTGCCGCCTTCCGTGCAGCAAAGAATCGCCGCCGGAATGAATCTTCCTTTGAGCCGCGTTTATGGCGTGGTCACCTTTTATTCCTTTTTTACAATGAAGCCGCGAGGACGGCATATCCTCCGCGTTTGTCTGGGAACGTCCTGTTATGTTCGTGGCGGAAAAGCGGTGGCTGACGCTGTTGTCCGGGAATTGGGCATAGCTGAATCCGAAACCACGCCGGACCGGAAGTTTACCTATGAAACGGTCCGTTGCGTCGGCGCCTGCGGTCTGGGACCGGTGCTGATCGTTGACAAGGATGTCCATGGCAGGATGAAACCCTCCAAGCTCAAAGGGGTGCTCAGCCAATACGATTAATCCGCCGCTCCGTAGAGAAATTGAGGCCCCGGAATCAAAAAAACGGCAGGAACGCGGAAGGCTCAAAAGCATTCGCAAGGCATTACGATAATTGCAAAAACATGGATAATTAGATTCATGAAGCTGAACAGGCGGGAATGCCATTATGAAAAAGCTGACAATTGACGATTTGCAGAAAATAAGGGAAGAGGCTCATGCCGAAATCGCCTTGCGGGAGGGCGTTTTCAGCGAAAGCGAAATGTTCCGGTTGCATTTGTTGATTTGCGGAGGAACGGCCTATCACTCTTCCGGAAGCATCGCCGTTAAAGAAGCCCTGCATGCAGAGTTGGAACACAGAGGCCTGCTGGAAAAGATCAAGGTAGTGGAAACAGGCTGCAATGGATTTTGCGCCCAAGGGCCACTCATGGTGGTCTATCCGGAAGGCGTCATCTACATGCGGATCAAACGGAAGACATTCCCGAGCTTGTTGAGGAACACATGGTCAAGGGTCGGGTGCTTCAGCGCCTGCTCTACAATGAGCCGCTCACCGGATCGGTCATTTCCACCACCCGGGAAATCCCCTTTTTCAAACTCCAGGAACTCCGCGTACTCCGAAAGAGGGGGCTGATTGATCCGGAAAAGATCGAGGATTCCATCGCCCGCGGCGGGTATGCCGGATGGCCAAGGCCCTGACGGAGATGCAGCCCGGGAAGATCATTCAGGAGGTACTTGCTTCCGGTCTCCGCGGCCGGGGCGACGCAGGCTTCCCGACAGGTCTGAAATGGAAGTTTGCCGCCGCGTCGGCAGGTGAGATCAAATACGTCATCTGCAACGCCGATGAGGGAGATCCCGGCGCCTTTATGGATCGCAGCGTCCTCGAGGCCGACCCGCATGCCGTTCTTGAAGGCATGGCGAT
>JAHYJE010000087.1 GCA_019429105.1 Syntrophobacterales bacterium | reverse complement strand
TCAGACCGTAGCCCTTATTTGGCCCTTCCCGATACGGCGGTATTAATCACCTCAACCCCAAAACCTACAACTTTTGACGGGTTCACTAAAAAAGACAAAATGGGTTCATTTTTTATCGGTGGTGGCAACCGGAGTCTCCTTTCCCTCAATTTCTCTGCTGATGATATGGTCTTTCTGTTCCGTTTGACCGTCCCCATAAATGGCGGGTGCGTCCGTTACCCCCGCCAAAAGTTTTTAGTCGTAGGGCACGCCGTCTCGACCATAAATTTTGGTTGGGACATGCCATTTCGACCGTTTTCAAAATGAAGCTCAATCCTTCCCCTTGACCTGTTTTTTGAATCTGAAATTTTTCAGATGTCTGGTTCGGGCAGACCTCGTCTCCGGCAGTAGGTCTGTCTTGGCCGTCCGGTTATGAAGCCAGCTTCTTAACTGTTCTTGTTTAGACGCATTCGGGTCGAGTTCTGTTATGCCTTTGCGAATAACGGCAAGGCTGGTCATCATCTCAAGGGTGAAAAAGCCGGTGGCGGCCACGCGGAACAATTTCCTCTGTGTCTGAATCCAGGGCAAGTTTCCGTGGGTTCGGGATCGGCAGATTTCCTCGTCCGAATACCAGATGCCGTTGAGGCTGGCCTGATCCAGAGGACAAAGCGGCGCGTTGCAGGACTCACCGGTGGTGCGCTGGCAGACCTACGCGAGTGCCTTCACGCGGTGCAAGCGCCACAAAAAAGACCCCGCAAGTTGCCCGCCACACCCAGCAAAAAGCCGCCGGGAGTGGCTACTCGGGTGCCGACGCGAACAGAGCCCCCCATGCCCGCCCCACACCCCGAAAGGAGCCTCGGGGAGTGGGCGCGCGGATGCCATTTTGCTCAGAAAAACAACAGCATGTTAGCGGTGGCTTGTCACCTCTTCACTTGGACAAACAGCCGTCAAGGTAAAGCGGTCACAATCCACACCCGAAACCGGCCAGGATAAAATCAGGACGAGAATGCAAACAGCGCATACTCGCCCTGATTTCAACCTGGCCAGCCTTATTCCAAAAGCATTCTAAAAGACTAATCAGATGGGCGCGCGATTTTATGGCCTGCTTTCTATTCGCCCCGCCTCATAACGCTATATTATGTAATCGCGCCGAAAAGCCCGCTTCTTACATAATAGGCGTTATGCGGCAGGTTTTTTTCTCATGCCGTTTGCATAATATTTCCCGATCAGCTTGCAAGTTTCGGCGTAAGCAAACGGCCTGCCAAAAAAATGCGCTCACTATTTACAGGCCACTTTTTTAAAGGATGCGCCCCCGATTATCCCCCCGCCACCCATCCCATCCGCCCCCCGGGGCTCCCCGTCTTGGCTCCTCGGTCGCCCGCCTCCCCACTTGCCGCAAACTGCGCGGCACCATCGTCGCTAAAATACTCAATCAATAACAATTTTGATTGTCTTGGCTATCGCTCCGTGACGGCATTCCGACGCATCGCTCGTCTTTTCTGATTCCATTTCTGTCCCCGCCCACCCATGGGCGGTCACTTTGTCGCACCGAGGTCACGTTTCACGTCACCCCGATGCGCCTGTCGTTCCCGCTCCCATCCGCCCCAGGGCTCCCTTTCTTGCCTCCGGGCCGTGACAGACGCCTGCGGTGCAGTCGCTGACACGACCCTCCGGCATGGTTATGATTCGTAAAAGTTATTTCTTTGTAAAATCAAGTCAATAGTGATATGAAGCGGGCCAATAAACATTTGGCACGGCACCATACCCGTAAAACCACCATCGGAACTTGAGAATTTACTTCTCAACTGTTAGTTGTCTGGAGGGTCCGTATCAGCCTTATGCGAATTTTCCTTTTTACAGCCTGCGGTCTGCAAGCCAAGATTATCCATTTCCTGAAGAAACAGAAATACGGAACTGCCGTCCTTAACATTGACCGCTCCAGAAAGGGGCGGAACAGCAAAAAAGTCTTTATCATGATGCGTGGGATCTACCTTAGGGAGACAAAGGATAGCGCGGCAATATTTCCCGCCATTAATGGCGCTGTCAGAGTAGCCCTGGTTGATTCCGGTTGAATAACCGAAATTCCGGCGATCTTGGCAAAAAAGAGACCCTGGACCCGGCTGACCGTCGGACGGCTTGTCTCCCCGTCCCGAAGACCGGCATACGGCGTCACCGGGGTGCGGCAAGTCCCAAATCGATTCGCCTGGAGTGCTTGAGCTGTACCATCCTTAAACGCCTCATTGATGATTGCCACCATGCACCGGATATGATCGACGCGTTGCTGCTGTCGGATTTCGTGCACCGGCTGCCGCAACTATTGGGCGAACGGTTGCTCCAGCTTCTTCAACATCAATTCGCAGGCAATGAAAATAACGGTTTTCCCTGCCCACTCCCCGAGATACTCAGAGACAAGCGCCTGCTTTCCCTTTTCCACGACAGACTTGCCACTACCGAGAATCTTCAGGATTTAATCACGGATCCGCCCGCGATTCTCCTCGATGAATATCAGGAACTATTCTTCTACCGCAGCGTCTCCGTTATGCTGCGCCCTATCTCTTTCAGCTATCTGCTCCTCTTGGCACAGACACCCGAAAAATATGTCCGGAGAGAGACAATCTTTCAACATCTCTGGCCGGACGCGGCGAACTACGAGGGCACAAATAAACCCTATGAAGGGCAGGTTTCAGACCACAAGCGGAAACTCATTGCCGCAATCAAGCAGGGCGTAACGGGGAAGGCGGCGATAGAGGCGGGCGATGTGGATGAGAGTGGCCTCGATAATTGAGGGAAGGCTGGCCACGGAAAATAGTGGGAGCTATGGATAATGACCGGTGCGACCGTGGGTCAAGCCGAGATGGGCAAGGATTCGAGCTATGGTTCTGAGGGACGG
>JAHYJE010000086.1 GCA_019429105.1 Syntrophobacterales bacterium | reverse complement strand
CACAATGCTTCTATCGGGAATACGGTTTTTCAAGCAGTTAGAACCAGATTATGAACATTAAACTTCGTTTTCCCGCTTAAAATCATTGCGGGAATGACAGAATGTGAGAGTTTTGCAATTGCCTCATACGTATTTTACAAACATTAAGCTGCGTTTTCAGGTGAAACGAGATCAACCGCCGACAACTGTTTCCTGCGACTCGAATCTGTTTTGGTTGTTGTGCGTCCAGCGCCAAATGCAGGAATCTTCGGAAAACATCGCGTAAAGATAGCCCTTTTCGATAAAGTCTCGCACCGTCTTCCTGATAAGCTCTTCTTCGATACCCGTGGCCGCTTCAATCCTGCGGCAAAGTTCCTCTTCGGCAGGGGCGGCAGGGACGCAGGAGGCTCCTGCCGAGGAATCAGCGCCCGCATCGAAATCTGCCCTATTGTTTTTGACAACCCCCAGATTTTCAATCAGATCTTCCGAAAGCAGACGATAAACCAGCTTCATCCGGAAATGTCCCTCCACCTGCATGTCTATCTCCGGTGTGTTGGTTTTATTGCGATAGCCCTGCACCATCTCTTCCCAGACCGTCGCGATTCTGCCTTCAAAATCCGCCACGAACTTGTCCAGATCCGCAGGCGCAAGCGCGGCGGTTCTGACAATGGCCTTGTTGGCGTCGTATTTTGTCCAGTCGTCGGTCATGATTTCGAGGTCGTATTTTTCCACCTCTTCGCGAACCGTGGTTCCGGGAAAAGGAGCCAAAAGATGATAGCCGTACAGCGACCCAAGCCGGGAGGCGAACTCCTCCGTTTCCCGGAGCGTCGCCGGCGTCTCTCCGGGAAGGCCGGCAATGAATGAAGTATGGGGAATAATTCCAACTTCACGGCACAGGGAGACCGCATGGCGGACCTGATCGAGGGTTATCATTTTACGAATGCGCGTCATCATCTCCGGGTTTCCCGTTTCGACGCCAAAGCTGATACTGTCGCATCCTGTTTCGCGCATTAAGAGCAGGGTCTCTTTATCAACGGTATTTACACGGGCAAATGCGCTCCAGGAAAACCGCAGTTTCCGGCGGATGATCTCATCGCATACCTCTTTAACCCTTTTGGGCGAGGAGACAAAAAGGTCATCCGCGACATTAATCCGGTCAATGCCGTAGGAAATGATCTGCGCAATCTCATCGACAACCAGAGAGGGGCTTCTTTTTCTTACAATGTTTCCGACCATCCGGCGGCCCTGACAAAAGATGCAGGAATAGGGGCAACCGCGTGAGGTGATTATGCTGATGGAAAAGCCCAGCGCCTGATATCGGGAAAGGGGTAGCAGGTGACGGGCCGGCAGGGGCAGTGCATCGATATCTTCAATAAAGGGTCTGGGTTCATTTACCTTTATCCCGCCGTCAACCCGGTAGGCGATTCCCCTGATGCCATCCATTTTTTGATGGCTCATACCCGTCGCCATCAGCTCGGCAATCGTTTCCTCGCCTTCGCCGATCACGATTATATCTATTCCCGGATATGCATGCAGCGATCTTTCCGCAGTAAAGGAGACGTGAGGGCCGCCCATCATGGTGACAAGGGAAGGGCGGATCCTTTTTGCTTCGCAGACAATCTCCGCCGCTCCCGGAAAATTGAGCGTCACCGAGGTTGCCCCAAGGACGTCCGGACAAAAGTCGTCAAGCTGCACCCGCAGCTTCTCCGGAGAATAACGGCTGACAATATAATCGAATATCCGCACCTCTGCCCCGGCGGCTTCGAAAGCGGCGGCCACATAAGTAACGCCGAGCGGCGGGGCGGGCGCCTCTTCCAGCGGATAGGGCGGTGCGACAATGGCGACCTTCATTAAAAATACCTCCTGATATTAGAATCTCATGAGCTAAATGCAAAACGTTTTGTCATGCCCGAAAGCGGAGCTTAATGTACACAATGCTTTTGTCGGGCAGCCATGATTTAAGACAGTTACAAACTGGATTATGAACATCAAGCTTCACTTTCCCCCCCAGAAGTGTCGCGGGAACGACATAATTGGGACTTTTGTCTTTACCTTTCATTACTAAAAATACGGCTGTGTAGGGTGTGTTAACGAACTGGCAATACCTTTCCCTAATCACCCCGGCGCGGGAAAAGTAGGGAGCGCACCCACCCAAACCAGTTGTTGTTTTTCATAAATGCCCGATCTATTTCTTCAAATTGCGCGGCCAGCGCCTTGGGATCGGCGAGCCAGTCCGCTCGAGTTTTAATGGGCCGATCGGCATCGAGGTATTTTACGACCACTGCGGGATTGCCCGCGGCGATCACATTTTCGGGAATATCGCGCACAACCACGGAACCGGCGCCAACAATGCTGTTTTTCCCGATTCTTACCCCTTTGCAGACAATGGCGCTGTCCCCTATCCAGACATTATCCTCAATATGGACGGGAAGGGTGTTCCCGACCGGAAGGCTTCTGTCGTAAACCCCGTGCCAATCGGAATCGGTGATAAAAACCCCCTGGGCCAGCATGCAACTGGCGCCGATAAATATTTTTGTCGCGGCGCTGATTCGCACCCCAGGACAAATAAGAGAGTAACTTCCGATATCTATTGCTCCCTGCTGTCCCATTGCCGACCAGACGGTCAGACGAATACGGCTGTCCGCAGTGGCAATAACCGTGCAGTAGTCGCCAAGGGTGACCGGACCGCCGAAAATCTCCACAAACCAGGGTTTCATAAAAGTGCATCCCCTGCCGAAACTTTCAAAATGGGGACGGAGAAACCAGTTTGCATATCTTTTCTGAAAATCCTGGTGCAGGCGTTTCATGATGTAGGGACGATGGTCTCTTTGCAATTTTTCAACCTTCCTGGCCATCCTTGGCAAATCCAGAATTACCCGCAACCGGAAAACCAGCCGGGAGTGGAAATCCTGCCCCAACGGGTCCTTTTTCCTTCCAGAATGAATGGTTGAAAATCCGCCCCGCCGGGGTTACGTTGTAGAGGGCGTCGCAGGCGAGGAGCACCGCTGCCGCCGTCCACGATGTTTTTTCCTCCGGCCAGATAACGCCGTCCGGAAAAGTCACCCCCATCCAGTAAGCGCCGTCATTGTACCTTTTGTCGATTATCCAGTTGAAGATGATCTGCGCCCGCTCTCTTTCTCCAATTGCGACAAGGGTTAGAACCAATTCCGACGCCTCGGCAATTGTCACCCACGGCCGATCGCTGACGCACCGCACCCCCCACTCGGGGACAACGAATTTCTCCCAGGAGCGGTCGAT
>JAHYJE010000085.1 GCA_019429105.1 Syntrophobacterales bacterium | reverse complement strand
GCGGTATCGACTGCCGTCTTGATCGTCAACAGATGGTCGATCATCTGTTTGGCCCACTTCTGGTTCTGTTCCTCCCACAGAAAAATCAGTTCGCGCAATAGGTGCGCGTTACAGAAAGCGTGGTTGCCGCAATGGCGCTCATGCTCCCAGCCCTTTCATGACATCGTTGATGATGCCGTATGCGTCTTCCTGGCCTTTGTTGGTCAGATGCAGGTAAATCATGGTGGTTTCCAACTGACTGTGCCCGAGGTAGCGCTGGATGGCTCTGATATTGACTCCGGCTTCCAGCAGATGGGTGGCATAGGAATGACGCAGGGTGTGGATGAAAACCTGTCGTTTTCTGATTGCGGCGGCGATTTTCGCCTCCCGGAAAGCGCCTTGAACGCTGTCGATCGCCATCGGGACAAGTGACGTCGGCCCGAGATTGCATCCCCGACCCAGAGCCGGAAAGATCAGTTTGGGGTTGCGATGCGTAACCCAGTAGCGGCGTAGAAGAGCGTAAGTGGTGTCAGGCAGGGGCACATATCGATCCTTGGCGCCTTTGCCGCGATGAACATGGATGAGCTTCCGTTTGCCATCGATATCGGATATCTGCAGAAAAAGTCCCTCCTGGAGACGCAGGCCGCAGGAATAGATGGTGGACAGGAAAACGAAATTATGAAAAGTGGCAACCTTGCTCAGAATTGAATTGACTTCCTCCCGTGACAGAACGGAAGGCAGTCGTTTTTCCGTTGGTTCTTTGATGATCTTGAGCAGATGCCAGTCGTGCTGCACGACGTGAAGGTAGAAAAACTTGATGGCACTGTAACAGATGCGCATGGTGTTGGGCTGCCATTTGTTGATGTCCTGGCGATGAATGAAATACCGCTTGAGTTCCTCCTCGGTGATTTGGTCAGGTTCCTTCCCGCTTACGAATTCAATGAGCTTGCGCACATGCCGGGCATAGGCTTCCTGGGTTCGTTCTCCTTTTCCGTTGAGTTTCAAGGCTTCGACGGCCTTGTCGTACCATGGGGTTTGTAATGCTGCTATAATATTACTCCTTTCTTTTGAGGGTTTAAAAGATTTATAAGAAGAGGTATCATGGCAGTAGAGGAAAAAGAATCACTGAAAAAATCGGGATGATGACGTATGATGGGGAAAAGAAATGCGTTTATAACATTAAACCTGCCGCGACAGCGGCTTACTTGAACAACTGCATCAACTCGGACTGGCAATTCCGCTACGCTCCATCGCCAGCCGGTTATGCGCAGCGTTATACGTAGGGGAAATGCGTGCCAGCAACTGCTCTTAAAATATTTCTTAAAAAAATGCTACAGGCGCTTCCGGTTCTTGGGGTGGAGGCATTCTTGGCCAAATCCTCATCCACAGTGCATGGCAAACAAAAAACGGAACTCCTTAACTGCAACATCAAGGGACTGACTGCAACCGGGTATTTGACGCCTAATGGGATTGTTGTGCCCAAAGACTCCCAGGCGGTTCTGGAGGAACGCGCCTCTGCCCAAAAATGGCCAAGCGTTTTAGTGCAGCGGAATAAGCTTATTGAAGACGGCGCGCTTATTGAGAAAGACGGTGCATACGCCTTCGTAAGGGATATCCAAATTGCAGACGGTTTGGAATCAGCGAGGGGATAATTTTTAACGCAATGTTCCTGAAGGCATAAAATCAAGGAGGTGGTTATGGAGCTTCAAGCTCTCAACAAGTCAACAGGGATAATTGCCATAGCCGACGTTCTTTGCGCCGACAGTGAAGCCGTCCTGAATAATATTTTCACGGATGCCGGGGTGCGGGGCATGAAAAACATCATTCTCGATTTTCGTCCTCTGGAACGGATGAACAGCGCCGGCGCCAGCGTCCTGGCCAAACTGGCGACAACGGCAAAAGGGCAGCAGGTTAAATTATCCGCCTTCGGGCTAAATGAACGCTATCGGGAAATCTTCGCTCTGACCGGCCTTGACGAAGGGATTGTCTTGCTTGATGAAACAGTGTCCGCGCCGGACGCGCTATCGGAAGACGAGCTGCGGCAACTGAAGCAGACAGATGCCGGCCACGGCCGGCAGGATGATGGCGGCTGGGCGCCGAATATTCCCACGCTCAGAGTTACGGAAAACCCAGACGGGGCAATGAACAAAAATGTCGATGGGCGCCGGGTTCTGGGACCGCTCCAGGGATTCGGGCCTCTGTGGCAGAAGACTTACCTGCTTTCCATAAAGAAGCCGGGCTTGCAGCCTCCGGATGTCATTGAAATAATGAAAAAACATTTCCCGGATTTTCAGCCCCCCGCCAATAAGTTTTATGCAACCTCCCGGGGTATCGCCACGGGCGAGATAGTTCTGATAGATTCAGCGACGCCGGGTGGCATGGTTTCCACCGGGGTGCTTGTTTCCTATGCCGACGACTCCAGTTTTACGCTGATGACGCCCCAGGGACACCCGGAAGCGGGCTGGGTGACTTTCAGCGCTGCCAAAAGGGGCGAAGGGGTTGACATGCAGATTCAGGGGCTGGCCCGCGCCTCCGACCCGTTGTACGAAGTCGCCTTCCGCATTGCCGGTTCGAAATTGCAGGAGTCTATCTGGCGGCACGTATTGTCGTCGCTTGCCGCCTATCTGGAAGTGGAGGCGGAGGTGCAGGTGGTAAAAACCTGCGTTGCCGCCGACCTGCAATGGGAAAGAGCCGGCAATCTCTGGTACAGCGCGCAACTCAGATCGCTTCCCTACAATATTCCGCTGCTTTTTAAAACGGCAGCCCGTTGACTGGCCACAGCATGCCGTGACCTGCAACGGCGGCTTATTGAATTGTTTATCGGACGTAACAAATTTATCCTGTGCTAAAGATTGAGACAAGAGAAATGCCTGATTCAAAACATAGTTCCGCGATCGTCGTCGGTTCAGGGCCAAACGGCCTCGCCGCGGCGGTTACGCTTGCCCAAGCCGGCCTTCCGGTGACCGTTTATGAAAAAAACGGGATGATCGGCGGCGCCTGCCGCACCGAGGAACTTATCCAGCCCGGATATCTGCACGACGTGGGCTCGGCGGTCCACCCGCTCGCCATTGTGTCGCCGTTTTTCCGGAAATTGCCGCTCACCGAATACGGACTTAAATGGATAGTGCCTCCCGTTTCCCTGGCGCATCCCTTTGACGACGGGACGGCCGTGCTGCTGGGCGGGTCGGTTGGCCAGACTGCCTCCCTGCTCGATAGCGCCGATCGGAATAGCTATGAAAAACTGATGGCGCCACTGGTCAGACACTGGGAAGAAATAGTTGTCGAGGCGCTTAAGTTTCCCCAAATACCCCTGCGCCATCCTTTCTTGATGCTCAATTTCGGACGGCATGCCCTCTGTTCGGCCGCGGGACTGGCCCGAAGCCTTTTTACCGGCGCTCGCGCCCGGGCTTTGCTGGTCGGTCTCGGCGTCCACTCGGTAATGGATATGGAAAGCCCGGGCAGCGGTGCGGCCGGGCTTGTGCTGGCCACAGCGGCGCACTCCGCCGGCTGGCCCCTGCCGGAAGGCGGATCCCGCAGCATAACCAAGGCCCTGGCCAATTATCTCATAAAACTGGGAGGGAAAATAGTAACGGATTATGAGGTGAAAACGCTGGAGC
>JAHYJE010000084.1 GCA_019429105.1 Syntrophobacterales bacterium | reverse complement strand
AAAAGAAAATCCGGCCTTATTGCAAAAATGGTTCAGAGACTATGCCGCAAGCGGGCTTGCCCCGGCTTATATGCCCAAGGAGGAATTGAACCATGAATGATAAAAATCTCCTTGCCCTTTACGGCCTCAAATACAACCCTTTTGTGCAGAACCTGCCTATCGAAGCCATCTGGGTAACTCCTGAAACAGAAAACTTTACCCACCGCGTCCAGGCAATGATCCCGCAGGGCGGCTTTGCCCTTATCACCGGAGACCCCGGACAGGGCAAAAGCAAAACCCTGCAATGGATATCCCATGCCTTGAGCGCAATGCCGGATATCACCGTCGGCGTCATGCCTGAAGGACGAGGTTTCTGTGAACTTCGGGAGGGGCGCTCGAACTACTCTCTCGCACTTCCAATGATCAACGCCCCGACGGGTTTTGGAGAAATTTAAAGAAGTCGCCCTTTGTTGATAAAACCAGCCAGTCTTTCTCCGACAATGTGGTTTTATAGGTATCCATGGTTTTCAGGAATTGGTAAAAGGCCCGGGATTCCGCACTTTGATTGTAGGCCTGGGCATAGATGGTAGTGGCCTCGGCATCCGCTTTTCCCTTGATTTCCTGAGCCAGCCGATAGGCATCCGATTCGATCTTTTTCAGATCCCGACCTTTATCTCCCAAAATTTTGGCCGCCTCCCCCTGACCTTCGGAGCGGAATTTATCGGCAATCCGTTTGCGCTCGGAGATCATCCTTTCGTATATCTTCTTTTGCACCTCTTCCACATAGTTGATCCGCTTAAAGCGGATGTCCAGCAATTCGATGCCGAGGACATCCAGACGGGGGGCAGCGGCTTCGATAATCATCCGGGTAATTTTCTCTCTGCCGAGCTGAATCTTGAGGTTGATTTCAGAATCCTGAATTTCCTCCTGCTCTCCGCTTACTTCCAGTCTGCGATTCGTTGAACGGATGATTTCCACCAGATCATGGTTGGCAATGGCGTTGCGGGTCAACCCATCCAGGATGTCATCCAGACGGGTTTTGGCCCCCCGTTCGTCGCGCACCCGCTGGAAGAACAGCAGGGGGTCCTTGATCCGCCAGCGGGCGTAACTGTCCACCCAGACAAACCGCTTATCCTTGGTCGGAATCTGGTTGGGGTCGCCATCCCAGGCTAGGAACCGTTTGTCAAAAAAATTGGCGATTTGAATGATGGGCAGCTTAAAATGAATCCCCGCTTCAGCAATGGGCTTCCCCACCGGTTTTCCAAACTGGGTAATGATGACCTGTTCCGTTTCGTTCACAATAAAGGCGGAAGAAACCAGGAGGATCAGGCCTGCTATCATCAGAACGACCAGGCCGCCGAAGGTTTTTTGTTTTGTGCTATTCATGTTTCTTCTCCTCCTTTTTCGCCTCTTCCTTTGTAAACTGAAACAGGGGCAAAATCCCGCTGGTTTTCTCGTCGGTGATCAGTTTTCTTCCGACCTTGGGAAGGACTTCGCTCATTGTTTCCAGGTAAATTCTCTGACGGGTTACTTCCGGGGCTTTGGAATATTCCTTGAAGACCGCGTTGAACTTTGTGGCTTCCCCCCGGGCCTGATTGACCCGCTCGATGGCGTACCCCTTGGCTTCCTCGATCGATCTCGCCGCGGTTCCGCGGGCCTTGGGGATAATCTGGTTGTATTCCGACCGGGCCTGATTGATCAATTTCTCGCGCTCCTGCTGCGCCTCGTTCACCTCGTTGAAAGCCGGCTTGACCGAATCGGGGGGATTGACGTCCTGCAGGACGACCTGGTCCACTTTGATGCCGGTATCGTATTGGTCGCACAGTACCTGCAATTTTTCGCTGACGGTCGCGGCGATTTCCACCCGGCCGACCGTCAGCACTTCGTTGACCGAACGATCGCCGACCACTTCGCGCATCAATGCTTCATTCATGTCCCGGAAAGTCTGGGTGGTATTGCGCACCTTGAATAAAAATTTGTAGGGATCGGCGATCCGATACTGAACAATCCATTCCACTTCGCTGGCGTTCAAATCGCCGGTCAGCATCAGCGACTCCTGCTGGTAAGCGCGGGTGGAATATTTGGATCGATCCCTTTGCGCCTCCGTTCGAAAGCCGAACTCCACCTTCAACTGCCGCTCCACAGGAACCTTCGTCACCTCTTCAATACCGAAAGGCAATTTGAAGTTCATGCCCGGATTCGCCGTCCGCGTGTATTGGCCGAACCGGAGGATCACCCCCACCTCTTCCGGGTTCACCGTGAAAAACGATGACGATCCCAGAATGAAAATGAATATTCCAGCCGCAATCCAACGGAGGGTTCTCCCATCGATTTTAGGCAGTTGGAATTTGCTGAAATCAAAAAGCAGGTCCTGACTCATGGTTTTGCCCCTTTCTAGTGTTTTGAGCAGATTATTTATTGTGTTTGATAAGAACTTCCTTTTTCGTGATGGGAGTATAGGGGGACTACTTTTGGCTTGTCAAGGGATATTTTGCATCGTATTGCATCGAAAACCGGTGGCTGGCGCTGCGACAGGGTAAGAAAGATGGATCGGTGGCCGCCCTTTTGAGAAATCATCCCATCTTTTGGTCGAGTCACCCGACAAGAGGGCATTTTGGGGCACATTTCGGGCAGACCAGGGGATCTGTTTCGTATATCTTCTGAATCAACCTGGCCCAACTTTTCCTGAACGCCTTTATGTTTCCCTGCGGTTCGAGGATGCAGGGGATGGCGTCATCCAGACCTTCCTTTTGGCATTTTCCCCGCGAGACGTTGCTGTAATACCCGTAATAACGCACCATCTGCTCGACATAGGGCCGCCAGAATCCGTATTGCCGGGAGAAATATTCATCATAGATTTGGAGAAAGGTTTCAAAATAATCCTCTACGCAGCGGTAGTAATCCGAATCTTGCGGGTGGCGGGGGCGATAAACGGCGGCAGGAGCGGACATGATTTCTCTCCTTTGAGAAAATCAGACCGCCAATAATAGAACGAGCGTTCTATTTGTCAAGAAGAATCGGGAACACTCTTGCCTATAAATATCCGGAAACTTAAAAAGGCTTAATCAGTTTTGAGGGGATGTCTTATGTGTCGCACGGTCTTGTCGGTTCAAAATCTTCCGATATGCGCATTATGCAGACAAACGTTATCCTATGGAGGAAATCTTCAAGGAAGTATCATGAAGGGGAATAATTATGGCCCTTATTAGTTCACCATAAATGATTGGCTGTCCCTCATATTTTCGCCCAGGATACCATAAAATGCCATTTTTTCATAATGTTAAGTAGAGCACACCATGATTGTGCTATACAGAATTATCATATTGCAATATAATTTTTCAGCCTAATATATGTTGAACGAAACCGCTCTCGCGGTAATTACGATAGCTACACAAAGCAGTGCTGAGGCGCTGCTTTTATCTGCTTCCTCAGGACAAAGCCAGAAACGCCACCGGACTGAGAAAAACCATTGATGCTACAGAAATCGCTGACATCGTTGACACCACCGACCTGGCAAAAGAAAATCCGGCCTTATTGCAAAAATGGTTCAGAGACTATGCCGCAAGCGGGCTTGCCCCGGCTTATATGCCCAAGGAGGAATTGAACCATGAATGATAAAAATCTCCTTGCCC
>JAHYJE010000083.1 GCA_019429105.1 Syntrophobacterales bacterium | reverse complement strand
TTGAGTCTCATGTTTATCGCCTACATGGTGTACGTGGGAATGACCGATAAGAACATCCAGAGCGATGAGCGCGCAAGTCTCAAGGAGATCGGAGGGGCTTTCAAGGATGGCGCAGCCGGCCTTATAGTCATCGTAATCATTATGGGAGGAATCTATTCCGGATTTTTTACCCCCAGTGAAGCCGGCGCCGTAGCTCTTCTTTACAGCATATTTCTATGTATGGTCTGGTACCGCACGATGAATTGGAAAATACTAAAAAGCAGTGTGATGAAGGGAGGGAAAATTGCCTCCATGATCATACTAATCATCATTGGGGCGAATATTGCCGGCAATATGATTACCATGAGCCAGATCACCCAGAAGCTTCTGGTTATGGTAAACTCCCTTGCTATCCCGAACTGGGGGTACATGTTCATTATCATAATCTTTCTCATCATCATGGGGGGACCACTCGAGGCTGTTTCAATTATGATCATAACGGTTCCCATACTATATCCCATAATTACCGCACTGGGATTCAACGGAATCTGGTTTGGCATAATTCAGGTTGTTGTCGGTGAGATGGCGCTCATCTCTCCGCCGGAAGGTATAAATCTCTTTATTCTCCAGGAAATAGGGAATGCCAATGCCGCCGAAGTTTCAAGAGGCGTCATTCCGTTCCTTGTCATTATGGGCGTATTTTTGTTATTTCTGTGTGTATTTCCTTCTATTACTACATGGCTGCCCACAATAGTATTGGGAACGGGAGGTGGATGATTTGCCAAGGACGAGTGGGACTTTCCCCAAAAAACATCTTGCAAGGAGGTTAGACAATGAAAAAGAGTGCTTTATTATCAGGGATTGTATCGGTATTGATGTTCCTGCTTATCGGAGTTTCCATGACCTATGCGGAACCGTTGACGATCAGGTTTAGCAGCGGCGCTCCGGAGAATCATTTTCTCACCAGGCAATACATTGAATGGGCAAAGCTGATTGAAAAAAACTCGAAGGGGGATATCAAGGTCGAGGTGTACCATTCCGCCCAGCTCTACCGGGATAACGAGGTGATCAAGGCCGTGCAGACGGGTGGCGTGGAATCCGGCGGTGCTTTTACCATGTATCTGGAAAATCAGCTTGTTCCGGCATTGAAGGTATATATGATGCCTTATCTTTTCCACAACGTCGATGAAACCTGGAATGTATATAAATCAGACGTTGGCGCGGGGTGGAAACAAACAGCGGAACGAAAAGGAGTTAAACTTCTTGCCATGGTTGCGATGCCCTCCCCGGACGACCAGATTATCATGACCACCAAGAAGCCTGTGAAAGTGCCAGCCGATATCAAAGGGCTTGTGATCAGAGGGGCAAGTCCGGAACATGCGATGGCAATCAAAAAGTGGGGTGCCGGGCCATCATTTCTCTCCGGCGCCGAGGTTTACATGGGGCTCCAGCGCAACATCATCAATGGCGCCGTGAATTCCATAGCCACTTATGTGGATAGAAAACTCTATGAAGCTGCCCCTTACGTCATCCTGACGCCTATATCCGTCGTTCACACCTTCATTGTTATAAATAAGGTTTTCTTTGATAAACTCAGCCCAGAGAGGCAGAAGGTCATTATGGAGGCCAGCGCTGAAATAGAAAACAACACTGTTCCGTTTGCTAAAAAAACGCTGACAGAGAGCATGGAAAAGGCAAAGAAAAAAGGAAATATATATCTACCAACAGCAGCCGAGGCGCTCATCTGGCGGGAAGGCATGTCTGACCTCTGGGAAGAAGCAACCAAAGGGAATAAGGATGTCGTGGACGTCCTTAATAAAACACGTATTATCCTAAAAAGATAGATGCAAAGCAAATTCACCGGTGGGCGGTAGATTTCTTTGAGTTCGGCGACGGAAACCTCGCTGCCGGTAGAGCCGCTCGATGCGCCTGATTTCAGCTTGTAAAGGATGATTTAATCAACCGGGCGAGTTTGTCCAGCAGGGGGGGGAATGTGGCCGGCGCAAGCGCGCTGATCGGCAAGGCATGGAAGCGGCGGCAGAGGGCGGGAAGCGTTGAGGGGTCGGCAAGCTGGTCGATTTTGTTGAAGGCGCGGAGGGTTGGCTTGCCGGCCAGCTCAAGCTCCGCAAGGATTTTCTCGACGGCCGCTGTCTGCCCCTCGAAGGCCGGGTTGGCGACGTCGATTACATGCAGCAGAATATCCGCGTCCTGAAGCTCGTCGAGCGTCGCCCGGAACGCGGCGAATAGTTCCTTGGGCAGCTCCTGGATGAAGCCGACCGTATCGGTTATCAGGGCCTCGGTATCCTGAGGAAAACGCAGGCGCGCTGTTTTTGTATCGAGGGTCGCGAAGAGCCGGTTTTCGGAGGTCACGGAGCTTTTCGTAAGTGCGTTCAGGAGCGTGGATTTGCCGGCATTGGTATAGCCGACGATCGAGATGACCGGGATGCCCCGTTTGTTCCTGCGCATACGCCGCTGTCCGCGGGCTTTTTCCGTATCCTTCAGTTCCTTTTCCAGATGGGTAATCCGGTCGCGGATGCGGCGACGGTCAATTTCGAGCTTTGTTTCGCCGGGGCCGGTGCCGCCGATGCCGCCGGCGAGCCGGGAGAGGCCCGAGTCCTGCTTCGTCAGCCGGGGGAGGCGGTATTTGAGCTGGGCGAGCTCAACCTGGATTTTTGCCTCCCGGCTGCGGGCGTTTTTGGCAAAGATGTCGAGGATCACCTGGGTGCGGTCGATCACTTTCATCTCTGTGAAATCGCAGAGCGAGCTTGTCTGGGAGGCGGTCAGTTCATGATCGAAGACGAGGATATTCGCGTCCATCTGCAGGGCCCGGATTACGGTATCGGAGAGTTTTCCCTTGCCCATTAGGAAACGCGGGTCGAGCTGGGGGCGATGCTGAATGACGGCGTCGAAGACCTCGACTCCGGCAGTGCGGCACAATTCCCTTAGCTCTGTGACGGAGGTCTCGCCGTCGAAAAACGGGTTTGTTTCAACCCGGACGATAATCGCCCGCTCGCGCGCCTCGATTTTGCGCCCTTTGAGCTTTTTTGCGAATTCTCCTTCGAGGGCGCCGATGAAAGCGGCAAAATCCATGTCGATTGCGCCGGGGCGAAGCGGCGGGAGAATATCCCAGAAACGTCCCTCCGGATTTTCGGGGATCAAGTGGGCGATGTGGACGTACCCGGGCAGGCCGTCCTCCCCCGCCTCGATGGCGCAGATGAGATCGAGGCGCAGCAGCGCCAGATCAACGAGGTCATCCGTCGTTAATTCCTCACTGTTCAAATGGGTGTGGATCAGCCTGAGCCCCTTGAAACGGAGTGATGAGGAACGGAAAGCATCGAGACTGGGGATCAGGATGTTGTGGTGCGACCCGACAATGACGAAGGCGACCTCCCCCCGGCGGGAGAGCAGCAGCCCTATCTGCCGATTGAGACTTCGGGAAATTTCCGCAAGCTGCCGGGCCAGCTCCGGGGTGACAATTACATCCGCCGGGACGCGCCTCTGGTACAAACGCTCCAGCATTTTCTTTTCCGCCGGAGCCAGGCCGGTCAATTCTCCGTATATCTCCATGGGGGTCAGGTCTTTAAATTAAGTGTTTTTAAAAGGCGCTTTCCTTGAAGGCGGTGGCTCCCCCAATTCAGTATTCCTTTGAGGCAATTGCAAAACTATTTGTCATTCCCGAAAGCGGAGCTTAATGTACACAATGCTTCTATCGGGAATACGGTTTTTCAAGCAGTTAGAACCAGATTATGAACATTAAACTTCGTTTTCCCGCT
>JAHYJE010000082.1 GCA_019429105.1 Syntrophobacterales bacterium | reverse complement strand
AGGCGCTGGAGATCGGCGCGGTGCAACTTACCATTAAGGTTGCGACGGATGCCGATTTGCTCGCGATTCAAAAGGCATGGGAAGAAAAGTGCGAACGGGGACGCCGCGGCGATCTGGAGGAGTACCTCCGCTACGGGAAGGAGTACCATCTGGCCATCGCCCGCGCCACGAAAAACCGGCTTATCGAAACGATTACCGAAAAGCTTCTCGACATGACCATTCAGCCCCTCTGGATCAAGATGCGGCGGGATTACTTCCTCAAGGACCCCTCTCGAATCGAGTTGATGCTCGACATCCATGACCGGATACTGAAGGCGATCGTCGCGCGGGATGCGGAGGGGGCGGCCCGGGAACTGGAAATCCATTACGACATTCAGATTGAGCAGATCTATAATCAAAACGACGAGAGCAGTCACGAACAGACCGTAAAACCGGTGCTGCTTGAAGAAAACAAAGGGGGTGATCGCGGCAATATTCGCTGAACGAAGCTGGTGTAGGGTTAGGATGTCATTAATTTCTAAGTCCGGCCGCTACGGTTTTTGGGAGACTGCTGGTGTTCCGGAACCATTATGGAGGTGGAGAATGAAAACCCTGTATAGACTGTCAGTATTGTTTTTGGTGGCGCTGTTTATTGCCGTTGGAGCGGGAAGTGCGCTGGGCGCCGGATATCCGGAAAAACCCGTTACCCTGATTGTCCATGCCGGCGCCGGAGGCGGAAGCGACATCTTTGCCCGCACCCTGGCTGCGGCCGTGGAAAAGAATCAGCTCCTCCCCAAACCGCTGGTCGTCGAGAACAAGCCGGGCGGAAGCGGCGGCATCGCCTTTGCCTATGTGGCCAACAAGAAGAAAGATCCGTACTACATGGTGACCGCAGTCACGAGCTTCATGACTACGCCGCTGATGGGGAAAGCCCCCGTCGGGTTGAAGGATTTCACGCCGCTCGCCAATTTCGCCTTCGATGAATACATGCTGATGGTGAAAGCCGATTCCAAGTACAAATCGATGAAGGACGTCATCGCGGACGCGAAAGCCAATCCGAAGAAGATCACCATAGGCGGCACCCAGCTTGGGTCCTCCGACTCGATCTGCTCCTACCTGATTGAGAAGTCAGCCGGCGTCCAGTTCAACTACGTCGTTTTCAACAGCGGCGGCGAGGTCAATGCTGCCGTCCTGGGCGGCCACGTGGACATGATGGTTGCCAACCCCGGCGAAGCGCTGGAGCTCTACAAGGCCGGCAAGGTCCGAATCCTGGGCGTCTATGCCGAAAAGCGGCTCGCCGGCGCCCCCGACGTTCCGACAATGAAGGAGCAGGGGATAGACGCAATCTACGTCCAGAACCGCGGTCTCGTCGCCCCGGCCGACATTCCGGCCGATGCCCGCAAGGTTCTGGAGGATGCACTCCACAAGTACACGCAGACTGACATCTTCAAGAAGTACTGCAAGGACAACATGCTCTCCGAGGCGTGGATGGACGGTGCGACCTTCGGGAAGTGGCTGCAGAAGGAAGTCGACAGGTACACCGTCGTCCTCACGGACATGGGCATGATCAAGAAAAAGAAGTAACGCAAGCTCCTGCGTAATTGGAACCCGGACGCGGGGGCACAGCCCATTGTGCCCCCGCCTTGAATGGTGGTCCATAAGAAAGGCGATAGTTCGATGAAGAAAGCGGATCTGGTCACCGGCGTTGTGCTGCTGGTTCTGGCGGGATATGTCATCCACGAGGCATGGCTGATGCCGCCATCGGGGACTTTTGGCCCGGGGAGCGGTTTTTTGCCCTTTTGGCTGGGGATCATCCTGGCCGGACTTTCACTGATTCTCGTCGTCGGGGCGGCCGTGCGGCCACAGGACTCGAACGATGTCTCTCCCTTCCCGGCCCGGCAGGCCCTCCTGGCCGTGGCCAAGGTCTTGGGGGGGCTGGTCCTCTTTACGCTGCTGATGGAGACGGTGGGGTTCATCGCGAATACTTTCATTTTCGTGCTTTACCTCATGAAGGTTGTCCAGCGGGAGCGCTGGCTGTCGTCGCTCCTGATCGCCGCTGCGACTACGGCCAGTCTCTTTATCGTCTTCCAGGTTCTGCTGGGGATCTCGCTTCCCAAAAACATGTTCGGCTTTTAGTGTTCTGGAGGTTATACCTTGGATATTTTTAACAATATATTCATGGGGTTTCAGGTCGCGGCCTCTTGGCACAACCTGCTCTTCTGTTTCATGGGCACGCTGTTCGGAACCCTGATCGGCGTGTTGCCGGGAATCGGCCCGACGACTGGGGTGGCGATCCTGATTCCGATCACCTTCGGGATGAATCCGACAACCGCGATCATTACGATGGCCGGGGTTTACTACGGGGCGATGTTCGGAGGGGCGACCACCTCTATTCTTTTGAATGTCCCGGGTGAGTCAGCGTCGGTAATGACCTGCCTCGATGGTCACCAGCTCGCCAAGAACGGTCGGCCCGGACCCGCCCTGGGAATGGCATCAATGTCTTCCTTCATCGGGGGCACTTTCGCTGTTTTCCTGCTGACCTTTCTCGCGCCGGCGCTGGCCGGTTTCGCCGTCTCTTTCGGCCCTCCGGAATACTTCGCCCTCACCTTTATGGGGCTGACCCTGGTAACCTCGCTCGGGGGGGATTCCCCGCTCAAGGGGATCATCAGCGGCATCTTGGGACTCTTGGTGGCCTGTGTCGGAATCGATGCGCAGAGCGGCGTCGCCCGCTTCACCTTCGATATCATGTACACACTGGACGGCATCGGCTTCATCGGGGTCGCGGTCGGGCTCTTCGCCCTCGCGGAGATCCTGGAAAACATGGAAGCGCCGCTAGAGACGATGGTCTCGAAGACAAAACTGCGCATCCGGACCCTCTTCCCGAACCTGCAGGACTGGAAGAACTCCTGGAAGACCATTATCCGGGGCTCTTTCATAGGATTCTTCATTGGCATTTTGCCCGGGGCCGGGGCGACAATCGCCTCCTTTATGTCCTACGCGGCGGCGAAGAAGTTCAGCAAACACCCGGAGAAGTTCGGAAAGGGCGTTATTGAAGGAGTGGCTGCGCCGGAGTCGGCCAACAATGCAGCGGCGGGCGGCGCGATGGTGTCGCTCCTCACGCTGGGCATCCCCGGTTCGGGGACCACGGCGGTTCTGCTGGGCGCTCTGCTCATTCACGGGATGCGTCCGGGTCCGCTTCTCTTCTCGACCAACCCGGAATTCGTCTGGGGACTGATTGCCAGCATGTACATCGGCAACGTGATGCTGATCATCCAGAATATGCCGATGATCGGACTCTGGGTCCGGCTGCTGAAGGTTCCCTACAAGATACTGATGCCGCTGATCATCACGATCTCCGCGGTCGGCGTTTTTGCGACGGACAACAACATCGCCGACGTCTGGGTCATGCTCATCTTCGGCGCGATCGGATACGTCATGCGCAAGATGAAATACCCGGCGGCGCCGATGGTGCTGGCGCTCGTGCTGGGGCCGATGGTGGAGATGTCGCTCCGGCAGTCGCTGACGATCTCCCATGGCGACGTCGCGATCTTCTTCACCCGTCCGATCTCCGCGACGCTCTCGATATTTGCGATCCTCTCGCTGTTTGCCCCCCTGCTCCGCATCCTCTGGGGAAAATACCGGCGGGGAAAAACGACGGCCGCAGGAGGACGTTAAATGGCAGGAAGAAGCACCGGATCGGTAATATTAATTTCATAGTCAGGAGTATTGCATGAAAGTGATCGGAGTTTATATGGACCGCTGCCTGGGTTGCAAGACCTGTGAGCTGTACTGCGGGGCGGAACGGGGCAGCGAGGGGAAGACCCTGCTTGCCGCCGTTCAGG
>JAHYJE010000081.1 GCA_019429105.1 Syntrophobacterales bacterium | reverse complement strand
AAATGGCCCGTCAGCGAACGTACGTCCCTCGGCCATTTCGATCTTGTGGGGGATTTCGTGCCCAGCCGGCACTTCCTGGCGCTGGACGAGCAACAACAACTTGCCACCGGATTGATTGATGAGCCCTACATCCGAAAGAGCAAAGAAACAAGGCTCCTGGTTAGAAAACGCTGCGGATTCGATCTGCTGTTTTCTCATGCGGCCCGCAGGACCCATGTCGACAGGATCCTGCGGGTCGTGTTTCCCTCCGACTGGAAGGCGCTTCTTTCACTCGTGTTTTTCAATCTTGCCGAGCCCTATCTGCCCATGTACCGTTTCAACCGATTCGACAGGAATAATCTTCACCCCTATGGACAGAACGTGCATAAAGACATGATCACAGGGCTATTGCGATTGGTGGACGAACAGGCCCGGAGCTCCACATTCGAAATGCTTCGCAAGGCCAACAGCAAAGAAGGCGCAAGGCTTCTGGCGCTGGACAGCACCTCGATCGCTGCCCTGGGAGAGCTTTTGTACCGGGCGAGTCGGGGGTACAGCAAAGAGGGTTTGCGGGACGAGGAACAACTGGAATTGCTGACCGTGTATGATTTGCGCACTCGGATTCCTTTATACTACCGCACACTGGAAGGCAAAATCGCCGACGTTGCCACACTGGAGAACACGGCTGGTAATCTTCAACGCGACGGAATGGAGCCGAAGTATGTGGTGTTTGTCATGGATCGCGGCTATTACAGCGATATAAATGTCCGTCATCTGCTGAAGGCGCGTTACAAGTTCGTCTGTGCGGTGGATATCCGGCGCCATGCGTTTGTCAACGAATGCGTTCGTTTAAATGGGCCCTCCGTTTTGTGCGCGGACAACTATATTGAGGACAAAGACCTTTACTGTGCGAGGTTCCGGCACAGTATCGACATTCCTCGCAGAGGCCGCGGCGAGAATCTCATGAACCTGGCCCTGGACATCTGTTTCAATCCCGAGCGGGCAAAGCGCGAGCAACAGTTGCTGTCCCGCAAGATTGCAAAAATGCGTGCGGCATTGGAAAGAGGGCAAGCGACACTCGAACCGAATTCCGAGTACAGTCGGTTATTTACAGCAGTGGAGGAGAAAGTGTATGGCCAGGGAACAGTCACCTCGTTCGTGGTCAGGACGGATCAGGAACAACGTGAACGATCGCTGTGCGGATACTTCGCCTAACTGTCGGACGGTTCACTCAGCACACGGGAAGTGGTTGACGCCTATGCTCAGCGGATGATGATCGAGTGTTCGTTCAAGAACTTCAAGGAACGCTACAGCCGACCGATGCACAGCGACGACCAGGGAGTGGACGGAGATATATATGTCACGTTTCTCACCGTGGTGCTCGAGAGCTGGATTCGTGAGCGGATGAAAGAGAAAAAACTGAACGGGACATACACGATGCGTTCTCTGTTCGACGAAATCGCGGGAATCGAGTGTTCGTTTTCCGCAGACAAACCGAAGGACCGCACATACTCGGAGATTACGAACAAGGCCGGAATGATTTTGTACCAGATGGGCGTTGATATGCCGAACGAATGCTGGCCGGTGAAGATACGGGATCAGATTGCCAGAGAACAGCGGGAAACCAAAAAAACCCCGAAATCTGAGGAAAAAGAGGCATCGAAGTCAGCTTGAACCCAAACTTGTCCCCTGTAGTGCGAAGAATACAGAAATATAGGTCAAGGGGAGAACGTCAAGCATATTCAGACACAGATGAGCTATTCAAGCCCCACTGGTACCTTGAACGTCTACGCCCATTTGATGAAAGGCGAGAATCAGGAGGCCGCTTGCAGGTTGGAAAACACCATTTTTCAGACAACCGGTCACAATTTGGTCACAAACAAAAATAAGGGGCTAACCAATGTTGGCTAACCCCTTGATTTTCATGGTAGGCGGTACTGGGATTTAATAGGCAATATATCGCATTATAATGACTACTGTTTTTAAATGTGCGACTTGTATGTATACCTAAATATATACTTACCGCAAAGACCCCGTTTCCGCCTAATTTTTTGCGGTGTTCACACACTGTTCGCTACGAGAAGAACCGTACAAGCCGAACTGAACGGTGAAGTCGGTCGCTTCGACCACTGGCCGGATATTTCGGTGTACTTTTTCCATCCTTACGATGCCGTACCGGGCCATTGTCTTGAGAGTACGGGGCGTGATGAGCAACAGTCCGTTTGTATGCGTTGACAACAGCGTGGACATGTGCATGGCTTCCACCTTCGCGCACATTCATAATCTGGATAAAATGAACTGGTTGACGGAAACGCCCTCCTCCGCCGAACGGATGGCAAGCTCGCGGTGCTTTTCCGCAGGGACTCGCAAGGTCAGATTACCCCGAAATGTCTTCATTCCGAAAGGCTCCGGGACTGGGGCGCCATCCTCTTCCAGCCATCGGATGGATTCCATGACAACGAATTCGATCTCCCGCAGGGCGGCTTCCACCGTGTCGCCATGGGCGGACAGGGACGGAAACTCCAGGCACCGGGCCACATGGCATCCGTCTTCCTCGGACCAGGCGATGCGGTACGTGTATTTTGTATTATTCTTCATGTTTCGCCTCCAGCTTTTCCAGCGCCTTTTTTACGTCTCTTACCTGATACGGCTTGGCCGTCTTTCCGTCCCTCTGTAGGTTGATCCGGGGATCTCCACGCCAGGGGGTTTTGAATATGAAGTGGCTTCCCCTGATTCTCGGTTCTCCGAAATACCGCCTGCATAGGGCGATCAGATCATCAAAGGCGACATTGTTCGGGTTGTCCAGAAGCGCTTTCTTCATGCGTGAAAGATAGTGCATACGCTATCATATGTCAAGCAAAAAATTCCCTTTCCTTGGGGCGGTGTCTATCTTTCATGGCCATTCTGATTATCATTCGAATCATCTGAGAGAAAAAAAAGGGGGGAGGCCGAAGCCCCCCCCTTTTATCTCGTGTTTTGTGTCACCACTTTGGTTGTTCTACCTTCCGATTGAAATCATAGCAGACAGGAAGCCCTGCTGATACACCGTCGGATACCTCTTTGGTTGCGACATTCTGATTGGTTGCAGTGCTCTTCGCCGCCAATCCTACCGCTGTCTGTCCTGCTACCGCCGCCGCTCCCGTTCCAATCGCCGCCGCTGCTGCTCCTATACCCGCGAGTGCGGGAGCAACTGCCATTCCAACGCCCGGCAATGCCAACGCCGCCAGACTCAGGACACCTATCACGGGATTTCCCTTGAGAGGCAGACCTAACTGATAGCGTGCTTCTTCAGGGATATCATCCATGTTCATAACTGAACGGCATAAAGCTGGTTCATCTCCCCCCAGGAAAATTTCCCGAACAAGTGTGGGAGATACCTTCTGCAACGACAGGCCAGCAACTTTTGTGTTTCCGACAGGGAGCATTGCGCCGTCATGGGAGAGGACGAATCCCTTCATTTCTTCCGAATTATCTTTCCAGTCTTCCCAAAACATTGAGTAGATAGGCTTCAGACGGCTATTCCCAGGGCTGACGACAAGAACATGCCCGCGGGAACCATCAATATACATCATCCTGATACGTTTCGCTGAGCCATCAGGCGTTTCGACCTTGTGGCCCTCAAACAGTACCTTGTCCTTCATGGCCTCATCTTTCCATGCTTCCGGAACGGAGAGTTCCTTGGCTTCTTTGGTGTTCGCGTAGGACGGAGTGTTTTCTACCTGCCGTTTAGTTTCTCTATAGGCTGGATCAAGATTTCTAACCAACGCCGCCGTGCAGCCACTCAGGGCCGCCAAACACATCATACCAATCATAATAACTGCCATGCTCTTTTTCATCTTTTTTTCTCCTTTCAAATCAAATATGCTGGTCAACGGTGGCTGCCCAGTATCCCGTAATGTCGTCGGGAAGAGTGCAGGAGTAATCAGCCTCGTTGTAATACGGAATACCCGGAAACATTATGCCCCTATGATAATCGGCTACAGCCGACATTGCAGAGTAGTCCTTGT
>JAHYJE010000080.1 GCA_019429105.1 Syntrophobacterales bacterium | reverse complement strand
AACGACCTTCCAGAACATGGCATCGTTCAGGAACATGCTTGTTCATCGTTACGAAAAGACCGACGATGAGATCATCTTCGGCATCTTCAGAAAGCGCTTGGGCGATTTCGATCTTTTTGGCCGTTTGATAACGGATTGGATAAATCATCATGAGACGCCCCCCCCGCAAAAACGCTAATTTTAAAGACCTGACCCCCGAACTTGCACAAAAGATGGAGGCAACTATGGAAAACACAGCGATTATAAATGAAATTCTTTTCGAAGACGGATATCTGTCGTCTGACGATGCGCTGAAGGATTGGTCGGTCATGATTGCCTTATCCAGGATTGATCAATTCAGAGCTGAAAAGGAAAGTTTTGAAAATAAGTATAAAAAATCATTCGAAAGTTATGAACGGGAACTTCATGCGGTCAAAGGCAAAGAGGATTTCCAGAAAGAAAATGATCTGGAAGATTGGGAATTTGCCTGCAAGGCATTGATCTGGTGGGAAGATAAGTTGCGGGCGCTCCAGAATGCTTAAGCTTCTTACCAAATACAGCGACGTCATCGCGTCTTATAAAATTTCCAGATTTGAGCATTTCGGACAAATTCTCAGGTTTCGCGCCGAGTTGATATTGATCGACAATACGATTCTTCACGTCCGGGAGACGGTTTTAAGCATGTCTATTCGCAAATATTCCTATCATTGGCAGGATCGCCGCGGCAAACTGATCATGCGGTGGGACAATGCCCCGGATTGGGATATGGACACTTTTCCTCACCATGTACACGTGGGGAAAGAAGACGCCGTTGAACATTCTTTTGATCGTACTTTAGAACAGGCATTGAATGTTGTCCGAAGCCGGTTATCAAAGTCAAACGATGTGCCCCCCGCAAAACGCTAAATTTCAAGACCTGACCCCCAAAGGAGTATGTCATGCTCGTAGAATATATCGATAAGGCCATGAGTAAGGCGGTTTACGATAAACTTGAAGACGGGTCGTTTTCCGGAAGCATTCCCGAATGCCCCGGCGTGATCGCTTTGGGAACGACGCTTTACCAGTGTGAGCAGGAACTGAAGTCCAGCCTTGAGGGCTGGCTCATCGTCAAGATTCGGTACGGAGACAAGTTGCCGGTTATGGGCAGGATCAACCTGAATGCTCGGATGCCCGTCTTCCCTGGAGCAACTACAGCGGCGCATGCATAGCTGGAGACCATGCAAGCGACGGGATTTTATCCGAAAGTTGATGAAGATCGGTTTTGCATCGCCGGAGGCGGGCGGCAGCCATTCCTATATGCGTTGCGGCGCCTATACATTCACAGTGCCGGGCAACAAGGAATACTCTGTTCCTCAGGTCAAGGAGCTTCTCAAGGAAATCGAGCGGGGAATCAATAGAAAAATAGAGTTGGATGAATGGGAAAATCTGTGAACCCGCAAAACGCTAAATTTCAAGACCTGACCCCCAAAAATATCATCGAGAGTTTCTTCCGCGGGGAAGCCGATAGCTTCCGAGTGCGTGCCGCCGTCCTGTACGGATCCTGGGCCGGAGGTTTTCCCCGTCGGGATTCCGACGTGGACGTGGCGGTCGTCTTCGAAGATGAGCCGGATGATGATACCGCCTACCGGCGCCTGATGGACATGTCTCTGCTCTTGTCGGACCTGACGGGCCGGGAAGTCAACATGATCCCCATCGATCGCGATTTCCGCAAACCGATGCTCTATTACAACGCCCTCGTGCAGGGCCTTCCCGTTTACCGGAAACGTGACGACGATATCATCCGCCTGCGGAAGAGGGCCATCGACGAGATGGAGGATTTCAGCCTCTTTGGCCTACAATGGCAGGCCGAGATCGCCCGGCGAAACCTGGAGGTTCTGAAAAATGCCTGAATTCCGCTATGCCCGCGGTCGCATCGTGGATTCCATCCGGTATCTTTCCGAAGAGATGAAAGAGTTTCAGGAGGACTACGCGGATCGGTCCTGGCAGGATTACCAGAAGGATAAGAAGTTACAGAAGTTGATCGATCGAACGGTTGAAAATATCCTGACGGCCCTGATCGAGGTCTGTGGCGTATTTCTGACCAATCAGGGGATCTCCGTGGAAAGTTATGGCGACGCCCTGAGAAAGGTGGGAGAGCTTCTGGGCCTCAGCGAGCAGGAACAAAACGACCTCGCCGGATTGGCCCTGCAGCGGAATCGCCTGGCCCATCGCTATCTCAATTTTCGTTGGCAGACGATCCGCGCATTTTCGGACAAGAGAGAATTGATTGCCCGGGTCGCCGACTTTCTTCTGCGAAAGGATGAGGCGCCCCCCGCAAAAACGCTAAATTTCAAGACCTGACCCCCGAAATATGGAACAGATTCTCATTGATCTGAAGAAAAGTTTGCAGGAAATCGTCGGCGACCGCATGGTCAAGATGGTGCTTTACGGCTCCAGGGCTCGCGGCGATTTCAGCGCCGATTCCGACACGGATATCGCCATTGTTGTCCGGGGTCTCTCGCCGGAGATGAAGCGTTCCATGCTGAGCCGGGTGGCCGACATCGAGTTTGACTATCTCCGCTCCCTCTCCACGCTGATTCTGTCGGAAGAGGATTTTCTACAGCTTAAAAAGCGCGAACGCCGGATCGCCGTCGACATCGAGCGAGAGGGGATCCCGCTTTGACCGAAGAAAACCGGAAAGAAAACATCCGCGCCGAGCTGGACAGGGCGGCAGAGGCCCTCGCTGCGGCCACGCTCCTCTATGAAAACGGCTATATCAGCGATGCCGTCTCCCGGCTGTACTACTTCGTTTTGTATCATGTCCGGGCGCTTTTATTGTCAAAGAATCTGGAGCCGCGAAGCCACGACGGGGCGCCCCGTCTTCTGGGGCTGCATTTTGTCCGGGAAGGCCTCATGGATAAGAAGGCGGCCCAGGTCTTTTCAAAGCTGATGAAATTCCGTGAAGAGGCGGATTACAATCCCGTTTCGATGTTTACCGGCGAGGATTTTGTTGCATTCAAAGGGGAAGCGGAGATATTCGCCGCCGCGGTAAGGAGCTATTTGATCTCCGCAAAAACGCTAAATTTCGAGACCTGACCCCCAACGGAGTTACCTATGCCGGAGCTCCGGCATACCCCCCAGAAAAATAGCACCCGGAGACGTCCATGACCTCAAGCTCAGCACTTGGTTTTACTCAGTCCTCAGCACTCAGCACTCAGCACTCGGTCCTCAGCACTCAGTACTCTGTCTCTCCGACCGGCGAGCAATTCCCTCTGCCCACTCCGCAGGAGGAAGCCGCTGAAATCCAACGCCTCCAAGCCCTCGTCGCCGACCACCGCGCCCAGGGCCACGAAATCGTCGTAGTCCTTGGCGTAGGCTTCGTCGGCGCCGTCATGGCCGGCATCGTCGCCGACTCCGTTCAAAAAACACCTGTCATTCCCGAAACATCTGTCATTCCCGAACAAAAAACATCTGTCATTCCCGAAGTCTTCAATCGGGAATCTAATTCCCTTATCATCCCTCCCGGCCAACCCAACAAGTTCGTCATCGGCCTCCAGCGCCCATCCACCCGCTCCTACTGGAAAATCCCGCTCCTCAACCGCGGCATCGCCCCGGTCGAGGCCGAAGACCCCGAAGTCGCCCAAATGATCGCCCGCTGCGTCCTCGACAAGAAAACACTCACCGCCACCTACACCTACGCGGCCCTCTGCCTGGCCGACGTGATCGTCGTGGACGTCCAGTGCGACTACTTCAAGGAAACCCTCGGCAACTGCCGCCAGGGCCACGCCGAGATCGCCGCCCTCGAAGAGAGCCTCAAGGTCCTGGGCGAGAAGATTCAGCCCCACTGCCTCGTCCTGATCGAAACCACCGTTCCCCCCGGCACCACCGAATACGTCGCCTACCCGATCCTGAAGAAGGCCTTCGAGCGCCGCTTCGGGGGACATGACCCGAATTCGCAGAATTCGGTATCGTGTCCCCCGAATACCTGTTCTGAACCCCTCCTCGCCCACTCCTACGAGCGCGTCATGCCCGGCCGGGAGTACGTCGCCTCCATCCGCGACTTCTGGCGGGTCTGCAGCGGGATCAACGAACCGGCGAAGGAAAAGGTCGTGAAGTTCCTCTCCGAGATCCTGAACGTCGAGAAGTTCC
>JAHYJE010000079.1 GCA_019429105.1 Syntrophobacterales bacterium | reverse complement strand
CAGGACGTGAGCCTTTGGCGGCGGTCTTGCCTTTACCAGCCAAAGTCCCAGATGATTGAGGATATCCCGGATCACCGAGGGGTCTTCAATAAAGCTGATTTATGTGGAGCTTAACATAAATCAGCTTATGTGAAGCGATTGCTTATGTGAAGCAGCCCACCGCTGATTCCTCGTATCTTCTTACCTGTTCAGCACTTATCTCCGCTGGAGCTGTGCCAGCACTTCACATAATTCCAGCACCATGGTTTAATTCGTATCTGCCTATTTGGGCAGAAAGGAGGCTAACATGGTGTTGGAAGATTTGGTGCGTCGCTCATGGGAACTGCATCGATGTCGCATGCTACCTTTGGGCGTAGAGGCTGACGGCTTTTGTAAATGGCTGCACGAGCAGGGCTACTCGCGCTCGGTCATGCGCAGCCATATTGCGAAGGTCTCACAGTTTAATTGGTATTTACGCTATCAATCAGGCGACCATCGGGCAACAGCTCATGAAAGTGAGGGTCACTGACCTCCACGGCCTTCGCATTACTCTGTCAAAGGCACTGGTCCGCACCCTTGCAAGCTGCATTTCTTCCGTCATTTTCAAACTCGGCTATGCCATTCAACCCTTCACGTCCCGCAAGCAGACTTTGCATGACCTGGCAGCCGGCACGCTCGTGGTGAATGCCGAAAAAGACATGATTGATTCTGGCCGTGTCAGGATATCCGGGGCTGATTCGGCGGGTACGGATAAAGAGTCCGCCAGAGAAGACATTGTAGCCAGTTTCCGCCCGACGGAGTCAGCCGGCATCAGCAAGGCCTCCATTTGGAATCAGAAACGGGCGCGCTACCATGCCTTCGGGATTCTCGGCCTGTTCGTTTTTATTGGATTGCTGTTGGCATTTAGTGGCAAGTTTGGCCTATTCGGGCCAGCAAAGTACGATGTTTATTCGTGCCCCCCAGAGCAACCGTCGTCGGGCAAGGTTAATTTGTGGGATATTAGCACGTGTAAGGAAGTGCCCAAATATACGGCTGAGTTCAGGATAGATAAGGCATCATCCAGCGTCTATGTGATTTATGAGCCGAGCAAGGAGAATGCCGCTGAAAGCAGTTCTTCTCACAAAAACAGAATGACCAAACTTTCCAACTGTGGTTTTTAGCCGACAATCGTGAGGGCATGCCGGATCAATGCAGAAAATTCAACGGCAAATTATTCAGATACGACGATCCCTTTTGGGATGCTCATTATCCGCCTTGCGAGTGGCCGGAGTGCTCCTGCAAAGTCGAACTGAAGATGCGATAGTGTTCCCATTAGCGAGACAGTGAAAGACGATTACTACGCTCGGTGCTTTTCCGGGATTGTCTTTCAAGACTTCCGCGACCGATTAACGATAAAGGATTATCGAGGAGGGGCAATGTCAAGGAACGAAGACGCGACGCTACACCTGAACTGGGCGAGACAGGCTGAAAAACAGGGAGACTTTTTGGCTGCAAGGATGGAATATCTTAAATGCGTAGAATCTTGGAAACAGTATGGCGACATCGCTGAATTAGAGAAAGCGACCGGAGAATACGAAGCCTTTGTAAGACGAGACCACATCTTTTCAAAACTCTTATCTATTTTGTTACCCATTATCCAGGCGAATCCTGGTATTCTGCAATCCGACATTGCCAAACAAGCCGAGTCATTGGATTGGGCGGCGCTTTACGATTACGATCGGCCGGTGGCTCGTGAAGATATCTATTACGCCCTCTATTTCGCCGAGAAGTTCAACAGAATATCGAGAACCAAAAAGGGTCGATCGTATGAGCTAAGAATAAGCTCTTGAAATCTATGCCTGTACTGATTTCGTAAGGAATGATCTACCAAATGTACGGACAGGGGGAACGTACCGGTGCAAGCAGCCATTTCGAGAAACGGCGTTAAATCCGTCGCATGGAAAACTGAAAAAAGTGAAGGCCCCTTCCGTTGTCCGGGCTGCGCCGGCGAAGTTATTCTCAAGAAGGGAAAGGTCAAGGAACACCATTACGCGCACAAACCGCCCTGCGCTGATCTCGGGTTTCATCTTTGGACTTGGGGTTTCAGAGCGCCCGACCGGGCGGCCCCGACCGCAGGGAGAGGCCGTCCGGCGTCATAGAATCCGCGTAGCGGTTTAGAGGGCGAGAGCGCGACTCAGGGAGACGTGTCTCGGCCGGAGCGAAGCGCAGGGCGAGTCACGGGGACCGAAAAGAAACTGATCGCTCGCAGCAGCCTGTCCGGCGAAGAATATGGCGAACTATATGCCAGGCGGATTGACTGCACATACCGGTTAGAAAGGCATATCCAGGACAGTCTCGGCAAGTATAACCAAGAAACGGTTCATGAACTGCGTATGAAGGTCGATTACCGATGGGGCGTGCCAACTATGTTATAATCGAAACATCTTGTCTTGCTAATAAGTTCAGATTATGCAATATGATGTACAAAAAATATGAAGGATTTTTATGTATCATCGTGATGTTTTACAAAATTTATTACGGTATCTGAACCAACCGGAAATATTGCTGCTGGTGGGAGCGCGTCAGGTGGGCAAGACTACCATTATGAAAATGCTTATAGAGTCTTTGCGCCGTCAAGGAGAGCCTGAATCAGCTATTCATTATCTGGATCTGGAAGATATGAATCTGCTGCATCTTCTGGAAGGTGGACCGCGTGAATTGATTGGCTGGCTTGGAGCTCAAGGAGCCAATCTTTCACGTAAGGTCTACATTTTTATTGATGAAATCCAGTATCTTTCAAATCCATCCAATCTGCTGAAACTGCTGTCAGACAGCCAAGCAAACCTGAAATTGATTGTTTCCGGTTCATCAACCCTTGAAATTCGCCGCAAATTTACCGATTCGCTGGCGGGGAGAAAACTTGTTTTTGAGATATATCCTCTCAATTTTGCGGAGTTTCTTGATTTCCGAGGTGAACCTCGTCTGGCAAAAACAGTAAGGGAATGCGGAATCCGTTTATTTACGCCGGATAGTGATCCAGCCGCGCTTACGGCACGCTATCTGACCGATGAATGCGGGCGTTATTATCGTGAATTTCTAATATGGGGAGGATATCCGCGCGTTGCCCTTGAAGCGGATGAGCAGCGCAAGACAGCCTATATGGCAGAGTTGTATAATTCATATGTCCGTAAGGATATTAAAGACCTGGCACGAATTGACAATGTCACCGGTTTCAATAATCTCATCACCGCGCTGGCGCACCAGACAGGAGGTCTGGCAAACATATCCGAACTGGCAACCGCTACTAGACTGGCGCGGAATACGGTGGAGAATTTTCTGTTTCTGCTGGAAAACACCTTTATCATCAAGGGGTGTATGCCGTTTTCCCGTAATCCAAGAAAAGAGATCAGTAAAATGCGTAAGTACTATTTTATCGACAACGGCATGCGCAACATTGCCATACGCAACCTTGCTGCTCTCGACAACCGCACTGATGCGGGTGAACTGGCTGAAAATGCTGTATATGCTGAGCTACTAAAAAAATCTCCGCTGTTGGAAGAAATCGCGTTCTGGCGAACACAGTCAAAAAATGAAGTTGATTTTGTATTGAACAACGGCGGTAAGCTGCGTCCAATAGAAGTAAAATATCGCCCATTCAAGGTTCCCAAAAAACCGGCAGGTATCCGGTCATTTCTACTCGATTATCCGGAAGCGGAACAATCGCTTGTGTTGACGCGTGATTTTTTCGGGGTTGGAGATGATGTCAGATATGTTCCATGCTGGCTGGCGTAGCTATTAAAAAATGAATTTCGGCCTACTTTGAGCGAAAAAAGAGATACAGAAAAAAATACAAGGGTCACAACTTCATACAACATGAATTTTATTTACTAAGGTTTGATGATCTCGTCAAAAGTCAGAATTTACCAAATCAAACTCCGTAACTTACGGTAATTACATAGTGCGAATTTCGAAAAAGCGTCGTTTTCAGACTTATTACGAGTTCATCAATATTGTCTTCACGTCGGTCGAAATCGAAGGGCAAATTTATATCCCTGCGGTGAAATGGCTCCTCCTTGCCGGCTGCCTGATTTTGGTGATCGTCTTCAAGACATCGAGTTCGCTTGCGGCAGCTTACGGTATCGCCGTCTGGGTCGGCATCATCGCCTTTGCGGGGCTGGATGCGGAAACGGGCGTCGTCATGCTCCTCTACCTCGACCTTGCCCATGAGAAGTGGCGCAAGGAAGGAAAATTGAATAGCCTGCA
>JAHYJE010000078.1 GCA_019429105.1 Syntrophobacterales bacterium | reverse complement strand
GTATGGGGTTTTCAGCCATTGGAGCTGATAAAAAGCTTCTGGGGGCGGGGATGATCCAGCTTACGCCGCAGATGCGTATCTTGCTTTTTATCCCGGTGGCGGATTTCCGCAAGGGGATAGACGGATTAGCTGGGATATGCCTGGTTGTGATAATCGAAAATTGACCAGCAAAAGGGTGTTGTGATCACCGAAAATTGACCACCCGGAGCCGTTGTTTTCCTGCTAAAATGGTTTGGGATTTATCAACCATTGAGGGAGGAGAAGGAGTGCTCAAAATGGATCAGTATGAGATGATAAGGACGGGTTGCCGGGTTTATGGTGAAAATATCAGTGAGATGTCGAGGATAACGGGCCATTCGCGCAACACGATCAAGAAGGCGATACGAGGTGAACCGTGGGGGTACAAGGAAAGGGCACATCAGCCGTTTCCTGCACTTGAAAAGTACCTGAAGATTATCGATGGCTGGCTTACGGATGACAAGGACAGTCCGAAGAAGCAGCGCCATACGGCGCGACGGGTTTACAATCGCCTTGTGGAGGAGCACGGTTATAAAGGGAGTGAGCCGACCGTTCGCCGCTATGTTCGGTTTGCGAAGCTGGCTTTGGGGCTTGCCACGCCTTGCGCTTTCATACCGTGCGACCCGGAGGCAGGTTACGAAGCGGAAGTGGATTGGGGCGGGGCGATTGCCATTCTTGACGGAGAAGAGACCCCTTTGAAGTTTTTCTGCATGAGGAGCAAGTATTCCGGAAAGCACTTTGTACGCTTTTATTCCTGTGAGAGGCAGCAGGCGTTTTTCGATGGACACATTCGTTCCTTTGCTTTTTTTGGAGGGGTTTTCCCGGTTTTGATCTACGATAACCTTACGGCGGCAATCCAGAAGATATTGCGCGGGAAGGATCGCATAGAGCAGGAGTCATTCGGTAAATTCAAGGCATATTACAGTTTTGAAGCCCGTTTCTGTAATCCCGACAGTGGTCATGAGAAGGGCGGCGTTGAGGGGATAGTGGGCTTTGCGCGGCGCAATTACATGGTTCCCATTCCGGAAGCGGCCAACCTCGAAGAACTCAACGAGAAGATTCTCCGGCAATGCATGACCTATGGCAGTCACAAAATAGCGGGAAGAGATCGGACGGTGAACGAGCTGTATGAGGAGGAGAAGGCGCATCTTCTTGACCTTCCCGGGGTTGCTTTCAGCAATGTGCAAATAGCCGCCGGGGGCCGGGTTGACAAGTATGCCACGGTCATCGTGGATAAGAATCGCTATTCCGTGCCGAGCCGGTATGCGGGATTTAAGGTTAAGGTTCTACTCTACGTGGATCGTGTGGAGATTTTCATCGGGACGAAGAAACTGGCCGTCCATGAGCGGGTATTCGGCAACAATAAATGGATTCTCAACCCGGATCATTATCTTGAACTGATTCAGCAGCGACCGATGGCTTTTAACAGCGCAAGACCCATTCGGCAATGGCGAAAGAGCTGGCCTCAGGTCCTCAACACGCTTTTGGAGAGATTTTGCATTGCGCAGGGGGAGACAAAAGGGATCAAGGATTTCATTGCCGTTTTGATGTTCTACCGGAATTATGCGGTCGGCGAGATTGAAGCCGCCGTTGAACTGGCCATAGAGAATAACATCAGCTCCAGCGACGGGGTGCGTCACCTTCTTGTTTACACCGGCTGCGCCGATACTGCCGTCGCTCCCTTGGCCTCCTGGCCGAGCCTGCCGCCTCCCGATATAGCGATTTACGTGTCCTTCCGGCAAGCCTGCGTAGCTGAAAAAAAATTTAGAGCTGCGGATAAGCGTCAAACGTTTTCCTTGCCTTCGGGCGTGAGGTCGCAGAGGGTTTTTGATTTAACACCGATTTTCGCGGAATGATTTGACATAACATTTTCGTCGGCTCTTGATAGAGCCAGCTAAAAATAATCTAATAAAGAAAGCATGTTACAGCTCATCTTGATTTTGACAGTCCCTGGAAATGTTATATCGAATGACGGTTTGCTAAGAGATCTGCCGCCGTCAGAATTTAAAATTATCGAAAGCATCTTCAAGGTCATTTGACGTCCATGAATGCTAAAGTAGTTATAAATACAGAGAAATACTTTCCGTCGCCCCGTCGGGCCGCGATCGCTGCCTTCGTAACCATATTGTATTTTAACAAAATATTTCTTGACATCCTAACCGTCATTCTATATAACATTTCCATGCGCGACGCCACCTACTTCACAAGGCCGATCCATGAATGGCAGAAACGGTACGAAGCCCTCCGGGCCTCCTTCGTGGACCGTCTGCCGGCGGAAGCCGTGGCGGAACACTTCGGATACTCCGCTGGATATGTTCGCCTGTTGAGACATCAGTTTACCACCGGCAAGTTCGATTTTTCCGAACCTGTTCCGGAAGGAGGTACCTCTCGTTACAGGGTGACCGCCGAGACCCGTCGGAAGATCAGCTCCTGGCGGGAGAAAGAACTCTCGGCGGGAGAGATCGCCCAACTGCTTTCCGAAGACGGGGTGGACATCTCCGTCAGAACGGTGGAGAGGGTTCTTGCGGAAGAGGGATTCCCCAAGCTTCCCCGTCGCACCCGTCTGAAGATCGGTTTGACCGTTAAAGGGGCGGAGGTTCCGCAGCGATCCGAGGGCGTCTCCATTGCACAGATGGAGGGGCAACATTTTACCTGCGAATCCGCGGGGGCCTTTCTGTTCGCCCCGTTTCTGGAAAAATTTCAAGTGTCGGATCTGGTCCGTTCCGCCGGCCTGCCGGGGACCAAGATCATTCCAGCGGTCAGCTATTTTCTGTCCTTTCTGGCCCTGAAACTCATTGGCACGGAGCGGTACGGCCACATGGGAGACCATGCCTTCGATCCCGGTCTGGGTCTGTTTGCCGGTCTGAATGTCCTGCCCAAGTGTACGGCCATGTCCATCTATTCCTATTCCCTCGACGAGGTTCACATCCTGAAGCTCCAGCAGGCTTTTGTAAAGAAAGCGGTCCGTCTGGGTCTGTATGACGGGAGCGTCATCAATCTGGACTTTCACACTATCCCCCATTACGGGGAGGAATCCGTCCTTCAAGAGCATTGGGCCGGGGCCAGAGGAAAGCGAATGAAAGGAGCCTTGACTCTCTTTGCCCAAGATGCCGTCTCCAAGCTGGTGCTTTATACTGCCGCCGACCTCATGAAGGAGGAAGCCAATGAGCAGGTTCTCAATGTCCTGTCCTTCTGGAAGAAGGTTCACAAAGGCGTCGCATCTACCTTTGTTTTCGATTCCAAGTTCACCACCTACGAGCACTTGTCCCTCCTGAACAGTCAAGGAACCCGCTTCATCACCCTCCGGCGCCGGGGGAAGAAACTGGTAGGGAACCTGAATAAACTCAAACCATGGGAGAAGATCCACATCCCCCATGACAAACGGAAATACCCGGATCCTTTCATCCATCAATCGTTCACTACTCTGAAGGATTATGAAGGGCAGCTCCGGCAGATCATCCTCCGGGGAAATGGCCGCGAGGAGCCGGCTTTCCTGATCACCAACGATCTGACGGCCCCGGTGGAACGCATCGTCAGCGACTACGCCCGCAGGTGGCGGGTGGAGAACGTCATTTCCGAGGCGGTCAAGTTTTTCAACCTAAACGCCCTGTCTTCCCCCATTCTGGTGAAAGTGCACTTCGACATCCTGATGACCATGATCGCCGACACCCTTTACAGCATGCTGGCTCAAAAACTCAGGGGCTTTGAGCAGTGCGACGCCCAGAAGATCTTTCGCCATTTTATCAGGGGCAAGGCCGACGTCGATATCACATCCGGCGAGGTACAGGTAACCTACCCCCGCAGGGCGCATAACCCGATCCTGAGAGAGGTTCCCTGGCATCGATTGCCGCAGACTATCTCCTGGCTTGACAGCATAAAACTGAATCTAAAGTTCCAATGACGGAGGCATTAAAATCTTATCTCAAAATGACGGTTATAGCTCCGCGAAAATCGGTGTTTAAGATATCGGATGATTGTTGGAACAAACTAATCAAGAGTCGTTGACGTGTGAGACTTCCTGGTAATTCCAGGGCATCCAGTTTTTCGGGTTTTTGAAGACATCGTGATAATTTTTCTGGAGGGCCACCAGGTAACCGAAGGGATCGATGCCCCTCAGAACGCAGGTATGAATCAGGCTCATGAAAATATCGCCGATCAAAGCGCCGTGTACAGTCCTGTAAAAAAGGGAGTTTTTCCTATGGAGAATCGCTTTTTTC
>JAHYJE010000077.1 GCA_019429105.1 Syntrophobacterales bacterium | reverse complement strand
GAAGCGCCTCCACCAGGATATTGGCCCTCTCCACAAACTCAGTCATATCTTCCATAAGCAATCTCTCAAATCACAAAATATAACGGCTCAGATCCTCATCTTCAACAATTTCGTCCAACTGCTCGGCAACGTAATCGGCATCTATCACCACTTCCCGCGCATTCATCTCCGGGGCGTCAAAGGATATCTTGTCGAGCAGGCTCTCCATGATGGTATGAAGACGACGCGCCCCGATATTTTCGGCGCGGTCATTCACCAGCGTCGCGGTTTCGGCGATCGCGGCGATTGCGTCTTCCTTGAAGACAAGGGTTACCCCCTCGGTTGCCATAAGTTCCATATATTGCTTGACAAGGGCGTTATGCGGCTCCGTAAGTATCCGAATGAATTCTTCCTTGCCGAGCGAATCGAGTTCCACGCGAATGGGGAAGCGCCCCTGCAGCTCCGGGATCAGGTCGGATGGTTTTGTCGAGCTGAAGGCGCCCGCGGCAATAAACAGGATATGATCGGTGCGGACAATCCCGTAGCGGGTACTCACCGTCGAACCCTCAACGATCGGCAGCAGATCGCGCTGGACGCCTTCCCTCGATACATCCGGCCCGTGCGTTCCGTCGTCGCCGACGATTTTGTCGATCTCGTCGAGAAAGACAATCCCCGTCTGTTCCACGCGTTCAATCGCCGTTTTGGTGACCTTCTCCATGTCCACGAGTCGCTGCGCCTCCTCTTCCACCAGCTTCTCCAGGGCTTCTTTCACCTTCATCCGCTGTTTTTTCTTCTTCTGCGGGAAGATATTGCCGAGCATGTCCTTGATATTCAATCCCATATCCTCCATGCCGGAGGCCGAGAATATTTCCACCATCGGGCCGCTGCGGGATTCCGTTATCTCTATTTCAACAAAACGTTCGTCCATCTGGCCATCGCGCAGATACCGGCGCAGCTTCTCTCTGGTAGTTTCAGCTTCAAGAACCCGTGTCCCCGACTCCGAAGGTTGACCTTCTGCGGGCGCCATTTCCACAACCCTGTCGTCGGCCGGCTTGTTAGGCAGCAGGATGTCGAGCAGGCGCTCTTCGGCAATTTCAGAGGCCTTGGAACTAACCCGCTGCTGTTCCTCTTCCTTTACCATGCCGATCGCCTGCTCCAGCAAATCGCGGATCATCGATTCCACATCCCGTCCGACATAGCCCACTTCCGTGAATTTGGAAGCCTCCACCTTGATGAACGGGGAATTGTCTAATTTCGCGAGCCGTCTGGCTATTTCGGTTTTTCCCACGCCGGTCGGGCCGATCATGATGATATTTTTCGGAGATATCTCATCTTTCATCTCTTCGGGGACATTCTGCCGCCGCCAGCGGTTTCTAAGCGCTATCGCCACCGCCCGCTTCGCCTCATGCTGGCCTATAATATACTGATCAAGTCTTTCGACAATTTTTCTGGGAGTCAAATCATTTTGCGCCATTTTTGTCTTTTTCCTTGCCTTTTATCGGTTTATCTTCGTTGTCGTCCTCTAAATCTATCTCTTCCGTAGTGATATGGTCATTGGTGTAGATGCAGATCTCGGAGGCAATTCTGACTGATTCCCGGGCAATTTCCGTTGCCGTCAGCTCCGAATAACGCACCATCGCCCGCGCCGCTGCCAGTGCATAAGGTCCTCCGGAGCCAATCGCCATAACATTGTCGTCAGATTCAATAACATCGCCGTTTCCCGAAATAATCAGGAAGGAATCGCGACTGACCGCGATCATCAATGCCTCAAGATGCCTGAGCACCCGATCGGTCCGCCAGTCCTTGGTCAGTTCGACGGCAGCCCTGACCAGATTTCCCTTGTACTGCTCGAGCTTCTGTTCAAATCTCTCGAACAGCGTGAAGGCGTCAGCCGTTGCCCCGGCAAATCCGACAATAACCTGGTCATGGTAAAGCCTGCGCACCTTTCTTGCCCCGTGTTTCATAACCGTCGTATCAAGCGTAACCTGACCGTCGCCGGCCACGGTGACCTTGCCCCGATGTTTGACGGCCAGGATTGTTGTTCCCCGAATATTCATTTTTTTATCCCTCTGTTTCTTTGCCCATATCTTTGGCTCTGGGATGAGCCTTGTCATAAATCTCCATCAGGCGGCTGACACTGACCGACGTGTATTTCTGCGTCGTCGACAAGCTGCTGTGCCCGAGCATCTCCTGGATCGACCGTAAGTCCGCGCCGGCATCAAGCAGATGGGTGGCAAATGTATGCCGCAGGGAATGAGGGCTTATCTTGCGACCGATGCCGCTTTGCAGAACAACCCTTTCCACCACCCGCGCCACGTCCCGGGGCCCAATCCGCTTTCCCCTGGCATTCAAAAAAAGCGGTTCCCCGTCCATTTTATCGGAGGCTGCCCTGACAAACTCCGACCTCATCTGGAGGTAATCCCTGAGCGCGGCCAACGCCGGAGCACCTACTGGAACGATCCGCTCCTTTTTACCCTTTCCCCTCACCTTAACCAGGCATTCACTGAATCTCAGGTCAGCGACGTTCATGCCGACAAGCTCTCCGAGTCTGATGCCGGAGGAATAGAAGAGCTCCATGATGGCCCGGTCTCTGCTTCCTGCGGCGTTTTTCGAAAAATCCACGCTGAGCAGCGCCAGCGTTTCATCCACCGACAGAACGGCCGGTATGTACTTCTCACACCGGGGCAATTGCAGGAGTTCAGCCGGATTAAGCTTCACAGCCCCCTCGCGCAGCAGGTAACGATAAAAAGAACGTAACGAAGCGATCTTGCGCGAAACGGTTATCTTCCTCATTTTACTGCGGTAAAGTGAAACGAGAAAGGAACGAATCAGAACAATATCCTCGGGGATATCGTCGCCTTCCGCGCCGGCGGAATCCCTTTTCACAAGGAATTCCTGAAATTGCTTAAGGTCGGCCAGATACGCCTCTACCGTGTGGCCGGACAGGTTTCTCTCCACGCTGATATGCCGGCCAAAGTCGGCAATGGCCGTTTTCAGAGACGACACCTAATACCTCAATGAATACAAAGATGAAAGAAAAAACAATTGGTCACATCTTGTATTTTCCGAAATCTTCCGGCGCAAGGTTTTCGAGAAATTCCTCGAGTTTTTCCTTATCCAGGCTGCCGATATCGGAATGCTTGGCGCCGAAGTCAACATTCCGTGATTTTTCGATGACCTTTTCATCAATGAAAATCGCAGCCCCCGCCCGCAGGGCAACGGCAATCGCGTCGCTCGGCCGGGCATCCACAACGATGATTTTACCTTCCAAGAGCAGATGGATGTTGGCAAAAAAGGTGTTGTTGCGCAGATCCGGTATTTCCACGCGCACCACCTCGCCTTTCATTAACTTTATTATATCGTTCAACAAATCATGGGTCATCGGACGAGGGAATTTGATCTTTTCCATCTCCGTCGCAATCGCGCTTGCTTCAAATATTCCGATCCAGATGGGAACCGCCTTTTTCCCCTCAAGGTCCTTCAAGATTACAATCGGGGTGTTCGTGATCGGATCGATAGTCAGTCCCGACACCTTCATCTCAACAAAAACATGCTGTTCCATGTTACTCCATCTCTCCCCGCAGGGAATGCAGGTAGGCATCAACAATCCTGACGCGGACCTCTTTCCCGAGAAGCTCTGGATTGCCGGGAAAATTAACGATCCGGTTGGTGCGCGTGCGCCCCATCATCTCGCTGCCCGTTTTTCGACTGCGCCCCTCGACAAGGATCTCTTCGCTTTTGCCGATGAGCGCAAGATTCTTTTCCAGTGTATGACCTTCCTGAAGTTTCTGCAACGTTTTCAAACGTTCCCTTTTTATCCTTTCTGCAAGATGTCCCTCCAGCGCTACTGCCGGCGTATGCTCCCGCTTGGAATACTGGAAGGAAAAAAGGTTGTCAAAACGAACATCCCGCATCACCTGGAGGGTCTGCTCAAAATCATCTTCCCCCTCTCCGGGAAATCCCACAATAATATCGGAGGTAATGCTTATTTTCGGCACAGCCTTTCTCAAGGCTGCCACTTTTTCCTTGTAATCTTCCACCGTATATCCGCGTTTCATCAGCCGGAGAATATGATTGGACCCCGCCTGCAGGGGCAGATGGATATGTTCGCACAGGGCGGGAACCTTGCCAAACGCCGCGATCAATCCCTCCGACAAATCCTTCGGATGAGAGGTGGTAAAACGAATCCTCCTGATCCCCGGGATATCGCCAATAGCTTCAAGCAATTTGGCAAAATCCGGTTTGTCGGGCAGCGTCTTGCCGTAAGAGTTCACGTTTTGGCCCAGAAGCGTAACCTCCAGTATCCCCTGCCCCACTAATTCTTCCACCTCTTTGACGATATCGGCAAGGGGCCGGCTTTGCTCCCTCCCCCGCAAAAACGGGACAACGCAATATGCGCAGAAATTGTTGCACCCCTGCATGATCGTGACAAAGGAACTGACCTCGTCGACCTGGGGCTGCGCCGGTATGTCCAGGGAGCGCGCATAATTGGAAAAGGCCGTGTCGGCCAAGCGGAGTCGGGAGCGTTCCACAGAGGAGACTATTGCGGGCAGCCTGTCAATCTGGTTCGTCCCCACGACCATGTCCAGACTGGGGAACATTTTGAAAAAATGATCTCCCTGCTGCTGGGCCAGACACCCGGCTACGCCGATGATAAGCTCGGGTTTCTCCTTCTTAAGCTCCCGAAACCGCCCAATCAGGCTGTACGCCTTCTGGTCGGCCTTCTCCCGGACACTGCAGGTGTTGATGACAATCAGATCTGCATTGCCGGGATTGTCGGTCATTATGTACCCGGATTCTTTCA
>JAHYJE010000076.1 GCA_019429105.1 Syntrophobacterales bacterium | reverse complement strand
ATGCTGAATGAGCATGTCTATTGCCCGCGGCTGGCCTATCTGATGTGGGTGCAGGGTGAATTTGCCCATAATGAATTTACCGTGGAAGGGTCGATCCGTCATCGCCGGGTGGATAAGAAAGGGGGCGCGGCGCTGCCCGAACAGCCGGAAGAAGAGGAAAACATCCACGCTCGTTCGGTCAGTTTGTCGTCGGAAAGATTGGGGATAATCGCCAAGCTGGATCTGGTGGAAGGGGAGGGGGCGCTGGTTTCGCCGGTGGATTACAAGCGCGGCAAGCGCCCGCATATTCCGGGGAACGTCTATAATCCCGAGAGGGTGCAGCTCTGCGCGCAAGGACTGCTGTTGCGGGAGCACGGCTACAAGGTAGATGAAGGGGTGATCTACTTCTGCGCCTCCCGGGAACGGGTGCGGGTGCTCTTTGATGATGAGCTGATCGAACTGACCATGTTGGCAATTGGCGAAATCTCTCGGAATGCTTTACAAAGTGAAGTCCCCGCGCCGCTCGAAGACAGCCCCAAATGTCCGCACTGCTCGTTGGTTGGGATCTGCCTGCCGGATGAGGTAGGTTTCCTGTCTCATGCGCCGGTTGAGCCACGGCCGATTATTCCGGCAAAGGAAGAAGGGTTGCCTCTTTATGTGCAGTCCCCCCGCGCCTATGTCCGCAAGGATGGCGACAATCTGATAATTGAGGTGGAAAAACAGAAGGTGGCCGAAGCGCGTCTCGGGGAGACATCCCAGGTGGTGCTGTACGGCTATGCGGCGCTGACCACGCCGGCCCTGCACGAATGCATGCGCCGCGAGATTCCGGTTACATATAACTCATACGGGGGATGGTTTATCGGGCATACTGTGGGCACCGGACACCGCAATGTCGAGACGCGCGCCAATCAGTACAGGGCAAGCTTCGATAAAGAGGTCTGCCTGAAACTTGCCCGGCGCATGGTGATTGGCAAAATAGCCAACTGCCGCACCTTGTTGCGCCGCAATTGGCGTGGCTCGGAGGCGGATGAAAAGGCGCCCGCCGATCTGCTCATAAATATGCAGGATGACCTTCGCCAGGCGGCCAAGGCTTCATCGCTGGAATCGCTTCTCGGGATCGAAGGCGCGGCGGCGGCGCGCTATTTTCAGCAGTTCGGGAATCTGTTGAAGACGGATGTCGAAAATTGCGGTTTTGATTTTGCCACCCGTAATCGCAGGCCTCCCAGAGATCCGATCAACGCGATGCTCTCTTTTGCCTATTCGATGCTGGTGCGGGAATGGACGATAACGCTGTCGGCGGTGGGGCTTGATCCGTATCGAGGGTTCTACCACCAGCCTCGCTTCGGACGGCCAGCGCTCTCGCTCGACATGATGGAGCCGTTTCGCCCGCTGGTCGCTGATTCCGTCGTGCTGATGGCGGTAAACAACGGCGAGGTGCGCGCCGACGACTTTGTTTATGCCGCGGGAAGCTGCAATCTCAACGAAAGTGGACGTAAACGCTTTATCGCCACGTTTGAACGGCGGATGAGCCAGGATGTGACTCATCCTATTTTTCGCTACCGAATCAGCTACCGGCGACTCTTCGAGGTGCAGGCGCGGTTGCTGGCGAGGAATCTTGCCGGCGAGATTCCCGGATTTCCAGTTTTTATAACGAGGTAGAGGCGATGGAGCATCTTTTTATAGTCAGCTATGATGTGAGTGAGCCCAAGCGGTGGCGGCGGGTGTACAGAACGATGCGCGGCTATGGCCAATGGGTGCAGTTATCTGTTTTTCAATGTAGAATGAGCAAAACCCGCCAGGTGCAACTGGAGGCTGTTCTGGGCGATATCGTAAACCAGAAGGAGGATCATGTTCTTTTGCTTGATCTTGGACCGGCTGAAGCTGTAAAACCACGAGTAAGCAGTATCGGCAAACCGTTTGAGCCGATCGTTCCGGCGCCTGTAATTGTCTGATAAGTCGCCGCAAACCCGCGACCGCTGTTGTGCCGCGCAAAAGGACGGCAGCGCTCGTAGTTAGTTAAGAGCTTGATTTCTCGTGAAAAGGAGGTGGTGTGATGACCGTTGTCTTTCCTGATTGCTCGTATGTTCCACCATGTTGGCAGGAGCGCTCGCAAGGCAGCATTTCAATGCTTACAGTTGTTGGATTGCAGAAGGGTCCATTTTCCGGGGCAGCAATGCCCCGGCCTCATTGAAGCTCCATATCGATCATGTCAGCCATTCTTCCTCTCCCATTTTCCGGGGCAGCAATGCCCCGGCCTCATTGAAGCAGCCTGGATTGCGAAATCCTTACGATTTCCTTCACCATTTTCCGGGGCAGCAATGCCCCGGCCTCATTGAAGCTAATATACGCTTTAACCAATGAATTAATCATAACTGAGGTGATTTAGTATCGCGATGTTGGTATGCGGCATTTGTGCCGAAAAAGGTGGAACATGGCTTTGGCGATGGCGATTTTAGGAGAAAATGAGGTTCCGGGGTCAACTGCAAGTAAGTTGACTGGCGATTTCGAGCCAAGAGGTGTTCAAGTGATGGTCAAAGGCACAAAAAAGCGAGTAAAAAGGCGTAGTTCATTCCGGCACCTGTTGAGGATGGTGGATGGCAGAACATTTTGTGGGGCAAGTGCTTGAGTGTTATTCATTCCCGCTGGATCAGCTTCATGATGAACGCGGGGACTTTAGGCGGTTTGAGGAGGAGTTTCAGTTTGTTTTTGGTTTCCGCGTTGGATTCGTTGAGGTATTTTCTAAAGAGGGTGGTGACTTTGGCAACAAAAGAGAGTGCCCTTTTCAGGATGATGACGATTCCGGTCATCTGGGCGAGGATGTCGGCTCTTTTTTTGTTACGAACTCTGGGCTTGCGGAGGATCGGCGTATCCTCCTTGGCGGCGCTGTTGATCCTCTCCGAGGCGGAACGGTGTTGCTTTAGTTCCTGATATTTTTTAGTTCCCCGGGGGATGGCATTTGTCAGCCGGGGATGCTCTTTGACATACATATGCTTCGTATAGCCGGTTTCGTTGCCGATATGATGACATATGGCTAAATTATAGTTGGCATTCAGTTCTTCGAGCGCCTTTGCTTTGAGCTTTTTGCATTGCTTGAAACAACAGAAGGTCAGCCTCTGGCGTTTCTGGTCAAAGCCGTTGGGGAAGGTCAAAAGCCCGCAGGGGGCGAAGGGTGTTCCCTGCTGGTCGTAACCCCGCTTCAGGAGATCATCTCTTTTGAGTTTTTCATTTCTGCGGTTGTAGTCGATGATGGGAATAGCGCCTTGGTTGCGGATGTAGTTATAATTGCTGATGATGTCGTATTTTGAGTCGGCGCAATCTACCGCCGTTTTACAGGCATGATGCTTAAGTATCTGTTCTCTGTTGATCACAAGATAGCTTCCCTCTTCGGCGTTTCCAGCAATGTTTGTGACAGCCACGGGCAGTTCGATACCCAGCAGAGGTTCTACAGAAGTAGAGATAATGGCGTTGTAGCCGAAGACCTTCTCTTTTTTGTCGGGGTATAAGGGATGCCTTCTGACGCCTACTCTGGCATCGGTGTCCTTGGGAAGTTTGGGGCAGACCATCGTCATGGCGCCATCAAGATCGATTTCATTGACATGTGAGCGTATTGTCTGGATGCAAAGCTGCTGACGATCCAGCTCATCTTTTACGCCGAAGAGGAGGGCGGTATTGATCTGTTCCTGGGAAGGTTCTCCATCAGAGAAGGCAAGGCGGAATGAGAACAGCTCGATTTTTGGTTTTTCGATGTCTTTGGGGAAGCGATCGGAAGGACATTCGGCATAGACGCGGATATCCGAGCCCAGACCATTTTCCGGCATATGATCAAGACGATAGAGGATGCGCTGGCGGACTTTTCCGATTACATTCTGGACGGTTATCAGGGAGCATTCATTGCAGAAGTAAGTGCAGCCTTTGTATCTGGCCCAGGAAGGATAGAGGGTGCCGTCATGGGAGATAATCTTGAAGCGAATCATTTCAAGCTCATGGAAGATGTCCACGAGGACATGAAAGATGTCATTGTATCTTTTTTCTCCGATGCGCTTGCGGAAGTTGGAGAAGGTTCCTTGGGAAGGGATGTTTTCAGTAACGCCGGCATAGCGCCGATATTCACTCCCCCTTTTCTCATCCCGCAGCACCGTCAGAAAGGCGTTCATGTCGGGGTAGCCGTCAACATGCCGAAACAAATCCAAAAGAAAGAGTGTCGCCGGGTCATAGCAGGGAGGCCCAAAGATGCTGTAGGCATCCGCCGCCAGAGAGCGAACAAAGGAAAAGTCAATCAGTGAGGTGATCATGCATGCATATCCGCCCTGCGCATCCCCCTTGGGGTCGATAGAAACGAATTGTTTCCGGAAGATATACTGAGACAGGAGCTGGGGCTTGGGGAAGGAATTCTTGTGGAGCACAGACAGATTTTCATTGATCTTGATCAGCTTTTTCGCTATGTTGCCGATGGTAAATTTGTGAAGGGGAATCACGTTTACCTCCGATCCGGGCGGAGGTTGGAGCTTCTGCCCGGATCAACTAACGAAAATTCATCTGCCTTCTATCAGTTTCGCTCTAAAATCTTTCCGCAGAGGATAAAGAAAGACATCCTTAATCAGACCGTGGACAAGATGATCATGCCCCCTTTTGGCGGTACCTTTGGTTTGCCCCACGCAGATCCAGTTTGCGGCTTTGTAGCAGGTTCCCAGAAAACGTTCTTTTTCCACAAACGTTTCAAGAAGATATACGGGTTGTTGATAGACAGCCATCCAGTCGAGAGCGATGCGGCGGGTATTCATGGCCAATAGTTTGGAAGCAAGGCATTTGATTGAGACCCAGGGTAAAATGAGAAAACGAGTATTATTGACGACAAAGGCGAGGTTATTTCCCTTGGTTGGCTTGTCCCAGCCGATGAAGGCCTCGCG
>JAHYJE010000075.1 GCA_019429105.1 Syntrophobacterales bacterium | reverse complement strand
CGCCGCCGATCTGATCAACCTTCAGCAAAACCGTATCATCATCGCAATCAATCCTTACCTCCCGGACAATCTGAAAATTGCCGGATGTCTCGCCTTTCAGCCAAAGGCTTTGGCGGGAACGGCTCCAATAATGGGCCTTGCCGGTTTCCAGGGTTTTTTGCCACGCTTCACGGTTCATGTATGCAACCATCAGCACGTCGCCCGTCTCACAATCCTGCACGACAGCGGGCACAAGCCCTTTCCCTTTTTCAAAATCTGGCTCAGTCATCCTTCCCCCATCTCAAATGAATATATTGCCGTCGTTTCCACCCCGGCAAAGAACGAGTCGCGCCTTATAGCCCACTGGATTTTACGGGGCAACCATTTTTAATAAAAATTTTCCCCGTAGAGCTGTTTGCTCAATCCGGTCAGGTCAGCCCATTTCATCGGTCCACCCTTGTCGGCCGGGAAACCTATCCCCCAGATCATCCCCACATCGATCATCCGGACATCCTCGACTATCCCACGCTCGAGAAGGCCCTTGCCGACCTGAACCATCGCGGTCAGAAGACCAGTCTGAATTTCCACTTCGCTCAGCTCCCGGGGAGGGCGTTTTTCAATCAGCGGCAAAACCTCGGGATCAACACTGCCGTCCTTCAAAAAGAACCCTTTCCCCGATTTTCTCAGGCCGAGCCGGCCCGCTTCAACGACATTCTTCAAGGTGTCCTGTTTAACCCCCATGCCGACAAAAACCTTGTAAGGAATGTCTATCCCCACCTCATCGGCAAGCCGGATCGGCCCCACCGGCATTCCAAAGCGGTTCATCGCCAGATCAATCTTCTCGATCGCATTACCCTCCTCGAGATACTTAAGCGCATTGGTGAAGTAAGGAAAGAGCAGCGCATTGACGACAAAACCGGCGTTATCCCGGCAAACAAGCGGCCGTTTCCTGATCATGCCGGCAAAATTGAGCAGGTTGTCAACCGTCTTGCGGCTGCTATTGTCGCCTTGAATTACCTCTACCAACTGCATCATCCAGACCGGGGAAAAGAAATGGAGACCGGCAAAGCGTTCATTATGGCGGACAAAAGGCGACATGGAGTTGATCGGAATGAAAGAGGTATTGCTGGCGATAAGGCAGTCCTCACGAACCACTTCGCACAGTTCTTCAAAAACCTGCTTTTTTACCGCGATCGCCTCGAAAACGGCCTCGATAACCATATCAACATTTTTGAATCCTTCGACATACTCCGAAACGGTTGTCAAGTGGGTCATGATTTCATCAACAGGCGCCTTCAGCCGTTTCTTTTCGGCCATCCCTGCGAGCGTCTTCCGGACAAAGTTCCTGCCCGGTTCCAATGCCTCGGGAATGTCCTTTACCAGAACGGGAAGGGTTGTGTGGCGGAGAATATCTATCACAATTCCCCGCCCCATGGTCCCGAATCCAAGAACCGCGGCGCTCCTCAACTGCTTCGGAACAAAACCTCCGGTCATCATCGCCCGGGGTTTATCCGTCATCCCCTTCAGAAAAAAGGTATTGATGCTGCCCTTGGCCTCCTTCGTCAAAACCACCGTGACGAAGTTGTCCCGTTCAATCTCCAGTCCCTTTTCAAGCGGCAGTTTTAATCCTTCCTGCATGGACTTCAGCGCCAGCAGCGGTGCGGGAAGTTCGCGCCCCCTCGTAACCTTCAGGATTCCCTCCCTCGCCAGCCCGGCCACGGTGTCTATCTGGGAGAATTTCTGCTCGGGTCTTTTGAGATCAGCCCTTCCCGCAATGATCTCTTCAAGAAAAACCTTCGCCGCGGAAAGGAGATCCGCATCAGCCGGAATCAGCCTGTCGATAATCCCCATCTCACAGGCCTTCGCCGCCGGCAGCATTGTCCCTTTCAGGATAAGCTCCATGGCCGGATAGCCAATCAGACGCGGCAGCCGCTGGGTGCCTCCCGCCCCCGGGAAGAGGCCGACGTTAATTTCCGGCAGACCGATGACAGTGGTATTTCCCTCCCTGGCAATCCTCGCCTGGCAGGCAAGCGCAAATTCCAGCCCTCCTCCGAGACAATGGCCATGGATTGCCGCAACGGTGGGAAATCTCAGCGCCTCCAACCGGGAAAATGAAGCATGAAAAATCTCAATTGTGCGGCGCGCCTCGTCGGCGTCGTCAATTTCTGCAATAAGCCTCAGGTTGGCGCCGGACAGAAAATTATCCGGTTTCCCGGAGATGAAGATGAGCCCGCGGAGACCATGGTCATCCTCAAGTTCGCGCATAATCGCGTCAAAATCCCTGAAAGCCTCCTCGGTCCAGGTATTCATCTTTTCGCCTGCGACATCAAAGACAATCACCCCTATCCCGGAGTCATCTATCTGCAGATTGAAGGCCTTGCCCATATTGGATATCTCCTCACTTTATTCTGCTATTGGTCAGATTTATCTGGCAGTCATCCTTATCGCCCCGTCAAGGCGGATGCACTCTCCGTTTAACAGGGAGTTTTCCAATATGTGCCGGACAAGCGCCGCGAATTCGGACGGTCTGCCGAGGCGTTTGGGGAAAGGCACCGTACCGGCCAGTTCCACCCTCACACTCTCCGGAAGCCCGGCCATCATCGGGGTGTCAATCAGACCCGGCGCAATCGCCATTACCCGGATGCCGTAATCGGCGCACTCCCTTGCGACGGGAAGCGTCATCCCAACCACGCCGGCCTTGGAGGCGCCGTACGCGGCCTGACCGATTTGCCCTTCAAAAGCGGCGACCGAAGCGGTATTGATGATTACCCCTCTTTCCCCCTCTGTATTAGGTTCATTTTTTGCCATCTGCTCGATGGCAAGCCTGGTTATGTTAAAGGTGCCAATCAGGTTTATATTGACAACCCTGGTGAAAAACTCAAGCGACAAGACGCCTTTTCTCGAAAGGATCTTCCCCGGATCGCCAACCCCGGCGCAATTGACGGCCACATTGATTGTCCCGAATGCCGCCACCGTCTTGCCGATAGCTGCCCTGCCGCTTTCGTCGCTGGTAACATCAGTGCGGACAAAAATAACATTCGGCCCCAGTTCAGCTGCGAGTTTTTCACCCCGCTCGGCAACGATATCAAAGATAGCCACCATTGCCCCCTGGGCAGCCAGCATTCGGACACAGGTCTCACCCATACCGGAAGCTCCCCCGGTAACAACAGCAATCGAATCCTCAATCTGCATCTGGTTTATCTCTCCTGAAAATTTTTATTATATGACGGTAAAAAATACGCCTCCTTACAATCTATTCTGACGGCGTCTGAGGTGGAAAATAAGGCGATATTGAAAAGAAGTCAACGTAAAAAACATAAAATCATGATTTTCGCCGCACCAGTTGCCGACATTCTACTGGGATACCAGATCTATAACCGTGATCTCAGGCGGGGCCAACAGGCGAACGGGCGGGCCCCAGACACCGGCCCCTCTGCTGACGTGCAGCAGCGATCCCCCGGAAAGATCGTAATTGCCGACGTGGTAAGGAAAGGCAAGTTTTGTAAGCAGATTGAAGAGAAACAGCTGCCCTCCGTGAGTATGCCCGGAAAGTTGAAGATCAAAAAATCCGACGGCGTTTTTTTCAACCTCAGGCCGGTGTTTTAGAAAAACCCGGAAATGGTTTTGGTTTGCCTGGGCAAGGATATCCCGGTCAGAAATACCCCCCCTGCCCTTCATGACGCCGCCGTGGTCATCAATCCCGACCAAATCCGCCGCTCCGGCGATCGTTGCCACCCTGCTGCGCAAAGGAATAAATCCGGCCTCATTCATAAATTCCAGCGCCTTATCAATGCCAAGATAAAACTCATGGTTGCCTGTAATAGCGAATTTTCCCCATTTTGGCACAATTTCGTTGAATTTGCGGGCAGCTTCATTAATATACGCGCCCCTGCCGTCCACAAGATCGCCTGTAGAAATGATAACGTCCGGGGCTGCCTCCCGAACGGCGCGAATGATCCCGGGAACATATTTATTCCCAACCGCCCCGACAATATGTACGTCGGAAATCTGGAGTATCCGTATTCGGCCAATTTCCTTTGGTACCTTCCCGGAATGGATAAGCAAAAATTCTGTCCGGAGACTGCGCGCCTCAAAGGAACCGTAAATTACCAGGATAACTGAGAGCACGGCAGGGATTACAAAACGCATGCCGGCAGTTGGAATAAAATTGCCTATATCCCGGTTGAATCTGCTTTGAACTGCCAGACAAATAAAATTATACAGTTCAACGACAAGGGAAACAACGCAGAAAAGCAGCAGGAAGGCCATCCAGTAATAGCCGATTATCGAAATGAAACGGGCAAAAAAATCGTATCCCCGCCTCTCCCCGAGGCGAATAATGAACGGAGCTGAAAACCCTGCCGCCAGCAGGAGAACAATGATCGCGCCAGCGCCGCCGCCCATGGAAACTGCCGCTCTGATCCTGAGAAAAAAAAGTAGGTGAAATCCGCCATAGGTCAACAGAAAAAATAAAAGAGAAAGCGTAACTGCTCAGGTAGCATTCTGACATGATCTACAGGATGAGCAGGATTATGGCAAGCCTGTAGTTTTGCCAGATAGAGGTCATCATGCTCAGCGAGGGTTCTGGCTGGCGAGCAAGTGCAGCTACGAGGTGTTGGCGGCAGGGATGAAGGGGTCTCCCGGAAAGACGCGGCGCAGGGCATCGAGGGCGTTGATGCCGTTCTTCCTGGCCGTGGAGACATAGCCGCGGATACGGCAGAAGTCCACGAGGGCGTCAAAGCTGCGGAAGGTGCCGGAGATCTTCTGCCGCAGCTTCATCATTCGCAGATCACGCTCCGCGAGGTTGTTGTCGAACGGGACCGAGAAGTCACGCATGAAGGCGAGGATGCCGTCGTGGTGGTTCCGGAATCGGTCGAGCAGGTTGCGGGCTTTACTCTGTTTGCGGCGGCCCCGGCGCTTTGGGCCGACC
>JAHYJE010000074.1 GCA_019429105.1 Syntrophobacterales bacterium | reverse complement strand
CTTCGAAAAGAATTTCATTTATAATCGCTGTGGTTTCCATAGTTGCCTCCATCTTTTGTGCAAGTTTGGGGGTCAGGTCTTTAAAATTAGCGTTTTTGCGGGGGGGGCGTCTCATGATGATTTATCCAATCCGTTATCAAACGGCCAAAAAGATCGAAATCGCCCAAGCGCTTTCTGAAGATGCTGAAGATGATCTCATCGTCGGTCTTTTCGTAACGATGAACAAGCATGTTCCTGAACGATGCCATGTTCTGGAAGGTCGTTAGATGCGCTTTCGGGATGACGCCATTTTCATGAAGGACCTGAAAAAGGTCCCGATATCCACCAGGCTCGCGCCAACGATGAAACGCTACGAAATGATTGGCGATGTCGATGACCTTCTCAATGCATAACTGGAGGTAGCGTTCGACGAAAGCACGCGCCCGGAGATCTCGCTCATAGGTCTGCCATGTAATGTCCTCCGCGTTCCGAAGCTCGGCCAGATATTCCCGAAGTTGGGATAGCTTACGAGAAAGAAGTTCCTTGTCCACCATAGCATCCGTCCTTTATCTCACTTCACGAAAGAGGTGTCGCGTGTCGAGGTATTCGGCCCGTGCCAGAACCTCTTGCCGGATGCGCTCGGTCTGGTCGTTTTCGCAAACAAGACGACCGTATTTCAGGATCTGGTGCTGAAGAAGCGGCCCCGCCTGTCCGAAGACGACCAGATCGACATCCCGCCGGAGACGACTGGACAGGTCCGCTTCAAGCTTCAATCGTTCACGACCGGAAATAGTCTTTTTCACAACGATCGCCAAGTCGAGATCGCTGTCCCGGCGATCTCTGCCGGTTGCCGTTGATCCGAATAAATAGGCGGCTGCTATCCGTTTCTTTCTCCGCAATACGGGGGTCAGGTCTTTAAATTTAGCGTTTTGCGGAGGGATCAGCAAGCGTTTAACCTCTTTCAAGACCTTATCCCCAAAAATTTTGATTATTTCTCCGGGGCCTGCTTACGGATTTGCTCCCCCAGAAGCTGCTGCAAGCTGGCAAGGGATTTGCTGTTCGAGGCGCCCTCCACTGTCTTCACCGCGATGTCCTGCACCTTCTGGTAGGCGGCCTCCAATTGCTTGGTCAAGGCGGTGACGCGCTCCGCCTGCTCCTTGGTCGTTTTTTCCAGCGCCTCGACACGGGCGGTGAAGACATTGCGCTCGCCCTCGGCCCCCTTCTTCAGCAGCTCTTCCCGGCTCTTGGCCTCCAGCAGCAGGCGCTCTGAGGTTTCCTTGACGGCTCTGTTGACGTGCGCTTCCAAATCCTTGGGGAATTGGGCAGCCCGCTGCCTGAGGTCGTTGAGTTCCCCCTCCTTGGCGGCGATGGCGGTCTCCCGCGCATTCAGCTCCTGTTCCACCTGTTCTTTTTTATCCTTGAGCTCCTGTTCCAGTTTTACCTTTTCGTAGGCCAGCCGCTCGGTAGCGGTCTGCTGCTCCCGCTTGAAGGCGTAGTCGAACTCCTCCTTTTCCCGTGTCTGCCGCTTCTTCTCTGCCGCATCCCGCTCCTTCACGACGGCGTCATGCTCTTCCTGCTCTTTTTTCCAGGCGCTGCGGGTACTTTCGACATCCTGCCGCAGGGATTCTTTTTTCTCGTCCATTTCGGACATGAATTCCTCACGCTTCTGATTCTGCGCCTCGATCAGGGCCGCCAGGCTGAGGGCTGTTTTTTCGATTTCGAAGAGCTCCGCAAGCTCCTTTTCCTTGGCGGTGATGGCGTTGCTCACGGCCACAAAGCGACTTACCTCGCCTTCCAACTGGTCCGATATGCCCGTCAGGGTCTTGCCGATTTCGAGCTTCAAGGCCGCGATGGACTTGGCAATCCCGTCCGGCGTGGCTGACTCGGCCACCTGCACGGCCTCCTTCGCCTTTTTCTCCTCGATTTTTTTCTCCGGCTTGAGTTCGCCCACCTGCTTATCCTCCAGCTCCTTCAGCAGACTGTTGTAAGCCTGCAGCATCTCTTGTTTCGTATTTGTCGTGGAAAGCTTTTTTTGTTTAGCGTCCATAGTTTTCCTTTCTTTTTTTGGGGGTCAGGTCTTTAAATTTAGCGTTTTGCGTAGGGGACATGATCCTAATTTACCTCGGCAAGCAGAGTAAAATATTCTTCGCGGGTTATATTGCCCGAACGCAGATTGTTCTTGATAATAAACACCGGAATCTCTCGCCAGTCAGGGATTACAATGGGCCTTGCAACACCATCTTTGGTATAAACGTAATGATCCCCTTCGATTCTGACACAAGAGAACCCGGCTCTTTCAAAAACCCTCATCAGTTTCTTCGCTGGTATAGGCGATATCTTTGGCATTTAACCATGAACCGACATAAGTTCGGTCGCAATTAGACGTGGTGTCTGCCAATCTCCAAAATCCGCTTTTTCATACCCCGATTCACTCAAAATATCCTCTAAAGTACCCATCCTTTCGGCTTCTTCAAGAAACAAGCGAACCGCAGTCTTTAGATTATTACGGGCCTCATCGACAGTGCCACCGCAACTGGAAACATCAAGTTTCGGCGAGTAGGCCACATACGTGTTGCTCTCTTGAAAAACCATGCTGTCAAATTCAAGATTAATCATTTCAAAACCTCCTTACTCGGCTTTCTTCGGGGGTCAGTAAAATTCGGGGGTCAGGTCTTTAAATTTAGCGTTTTTGCGGGGGCCGCTCCTGGCGCCCATGCCGAGAGCGCCGATGCCGGCAGATCGCTGGCAATCATGACCAATCCTCCCTTGCCGACAAACGCTTCAAACAGAGCAAATAACTCGACGGCTGTCTGTCGCCGGTTTCGCAGAAGCCAAATATTATCGATAAATAAGGCGTCCAGTCGCATCACAGATGCACGAAAGGCATGATAGGCCCCTTGTTTGATCGCGTCCACCATTTCCTGAATGAGGTCCAGCACACAACAATGCAGTAGATCGAAACCTTTTTGCACAGAAAAGTAACGGGCTGCCGCCTGCAGCATCTTTGTTTTTCCTGATCCGGAAGGCCCGTAGAGAACGATGATCCCTGAAGCGGGGAATTTTTTCGAGGTCATGTCCCATGCATCCGGAAGGGGCGGGTGGTTTGTCTTGCTCTCGGAATGAATTGTAATCGGCGCCCCTATGGGAAAAACGCTAAATTTCAAGACCTGACCCCGTAACTTGCCTATTTATTAGTCAGCTCCGCCCTCTGGATTACAGGAGCGCTCCAGGAAAAAAGGAAAAAAGATGGGGCAAAAACACTACCGGGCCGAGGGAAACCCGTCTGAATTCTGCAAGATGACCATTGCCGCGGCCTCGTTCTCTTCGAGCTGGCGGAGATCGTCCTTCAAGCGTTCGTACTCGTCGGCCTTCTTCTTCAGGAAACGGACGGTGAGACGCGCCCGCTCCTCGATTCCGGCGGGCGTCAGATGGTAGATGTAGGCGGCCTTGTGCTCGGACGTCAGGAAATTCTCGGTCTTGATCATCCCCTTGGCGATCATCGCCCGCAGCAGATAATTGACCTTCGCCAGGCTGATGCCTGCCAGCGCCGACAACTGCCGCTGCGTCGCGCGGGGGTTCGAGGATATCTCCCGCAGGATGTCGAGGGTCTCGTCGCTTTCAATTTTAGGCTGCATGAAAGACGCCATTGGATACCTTAGTTTGTTTTTTGAACGAGCATGCTTCTATCGAAGCACCCGACCCTTGTCAAGCTTTTTTTGGGGGTCAGGTCTTTAAATTTAGCGTTTTTGCGGAGGGTCATGGGGTCACTCCTCCCTTGCCACCTCGCTGTAGTGCTAATTCAACAATTTTCTTATATTCCTTCTGGGCCAGTCTGAAACCTTTTGCAACCAGCTCGTCAAGAGCCTTCTGGAATGAGCTGGCATCAACGTGATAGTAGCGCAATAATAATCCTACAGTACCGACGCAGGTTATCCCTGCCGATTCGGCAATTTTTCTACCATCCTTGTCATCAATCAGCAGGAGATCGGCGTTAAGTTCTCTGGATAGGACCATCAACTCAGCTTCCCCTTGATCAACGAGTGTCCTCAGAAAATCAACGGACGGGATGTTTTCAACATGAACCGTCTTTATCCAGGAAGCTGCAAGTATTTCCCGACTACCAGCACGCCTCCTTTTGTCACCTGCAACCTCAGACAGAACGGCTTCGGGGATATGGATCTGTGAAAAAAGCTCCTGCAATACCGAAAAGCGTCCGATGCTTGCCAATGCTATCAGTGGAGTCGAATTTGACACGACAACCGGATTCATGTAAGGAGCCTGTCCAGAGTTTCGACATCAACTTCCGCATCATCTGCAGTATAATTGACAGCACCTCCCCGTTCACCGAGCAGCCTGATCATCTCCCATTTATCTGAAAGGCCTGCCAGTTCGCGTGCCTTGCCCAGTGAAAGCTTCCCCTCGCGAAACAACTCTACCGCCAATGTTTTAAGGATGTAGTCGGGCAACTGCTTTCTGTTGACCGGTAGAGTCGTAAGTATTGATACCGGCATTTCGATATTCAATGTTGTTTGTCGCATAGATGCCTCCATAGTATTTTTGTAAGCGACCACAGGGTATTTTAAAAATTGTCAGCGGCTGCGTGATTATGTACCAAATCAGCCGGTTTGAAAATGATGCGATTTTGAGGACTATGGAAGAGCGGAAATGCTACCATATCCCTCATGTTGTGTCCTGGTTCAGCACCTAACCGGCTGTATGCAAAAGAAAATACATAAAGAAGAAGAATAAGGAAAGGAGAAAATCATGAATACGTCCTATAAAACCGGTTGCATCCTCTGCCCACAAAACTGCGGGCTGGAGGTCGAGGTAGAGAACAATCGCATGGTGAAGGTGAAGGGGGACAAGAGCAATGTCCGAAGTGAAGGTTACGTCTGCCGGAAAGGGATGAACATTGCCAATCACCAGCACAACGCCGACCGACTGAAATACCCCCTGAAGCGGGTAGGGAGCGCCTTTGAGCGCATCTCCTGGGAACAGGCCATAGACGAGATCGGGGCAAAGCTCAAGGAAATCGTCGAGCAGTACAGTCCCAGGTCTTTTGCCTATATGGGCGGCGGCGGTCAGGGCTGTCACTTCGAGGCGGCCTTCGGCGTCCGGCTCATGCGGGGCTTGGGTTCACACTACCACTACAGCGCCCTGGCCCAGGAGTTCTCAGGCATGTTCTGGGTTTTCGGCCGCATGTTTGGCCGCCAGCCTGTGTTCCCGGAGATTGATGCAGAGCAGACGGATTACCTCCTGACCTTTGGCTGGAACGGCATGCAAAGCCACCAGATTCCCCAGGCGCCCAAACAGCTCCTGCGGATTGCCAAGGACCCGGAAAAGATGCTCGTGGCAATCGATCCACGCCTCTCCGAAACGGCCCAAACAGCAAATCTCCACCTGAGCATCCGCCCGGGTACGGATGCCCTCCTGATGAGGGCCATGATCTCCATTATTCTCCAGGAGGGCTGGGAGAACAGGGATTACATCGAAAAGCATACCTCTGGCCTCGATGAGATCAGGGCCCTGTTCATGAATTTTGACGCCCGCGCCGCAATCCGCACCTGCAACCTCGATTTTGAACAGGTTCACGAAATCTGCCGACAGTTCGCAACGCGGAAATCCTCTCTGCGCTATGATCTGGGCATCTTGATGAACCGCCACAGCGCCGTATCGTCTTACCTGGCGGTGGTCCTGGAGGCGATCTGCGGGCGGATCGGTGTCTGCGGCGGCAATGTTTTCCATGGCGTATTGATGCCTTTAGGAAGTCACTCCGATGAGCGTGATCCCAAAACCTGGCGGACAATGGCCACCCATTTCCCTGCCGTCATGGGCTGTTTCCCTCCGAATGCAATGCCCGAGGAGATCCTCTCGGACAATCCTGAACGCCTCCGGGCGGTTTTCGTGTCCGGCGCCAATCCCTTAAGGTCATACGCGGACACTACAGCTTATGAGAACGCCTTCAAACGCCTGGATCTGCTCGTGACCGCGGAGCTGGCCATGACGGAAACGGCTGTCCTCTCCCATTATGTATTGCCGTCGCGATCAGCCTACGAATCCTGGGACGGAACCTTTTTTCCCATGACCTTTCCCGGAATCTACTTCCAGATGCGGCGCCCCATCATCGAACCGGACGGGGAACCCCTGG
>JAHYJE010000073.1 GCA_019429105.1 Syntrophobacterales bacterium | reverse complement strand
CGCGCACCGAATCGGTTTCTTGCCCCTCTCCTTCGATATGATGCAGAAAATCCAGAACGGACTCCACGGAAGCCCGGCGACTGTTTGCCTTGAGAAACTTCAGCCAGGCAAAGATGTCCTGTTCCATTCCATTTCTTTTGGAGGGATAGCCGATTTCCGAATCCAACACCTCGCGCCATCGCAGAAACGAGACGGGAGCATGTGCAGTAACGCCGACTTTGTCTTCTTGCTTTTCCATACAGGCGAAAATAACAGATCGCGTACCGCAACTCAAGATGTTTCCGTCAGTTTCATGCAGATCATAACATACTGATAGTATAGAAGTCTGTACCATGCAAAATACCCCTTGACAAGCAAAAATAGTCCCCCTATACTCCCGCCGCGGAAAAGGAAGTTCTTATCAGCCGGAAACACCCTGTCCCCGAAAACACCCAGGTCTCCGAATTTCTACGCTCCCCAATAACTTGGATGGGCGTGATCTCCACCGAAAAATGAGCCATCGACATATTGAAAATAATTATATCTAAATCCCACCTCCCTTGACGGGGCTTGGTTTAGGGTGGGGTCGCCCAGTAATTTTCATCCCCCTTTATGACGGCGGGCCGTCATGGAGGTTTCATATTTCTGATCAGGACAGTCGCCAGGGGAATTAATTAATTATGTTCAAACTCTTTGACAACATAAACCCGATTCACTTTCTTTATCTCTTATACGGCACTTCTTTCCTCTTCCTGGGGGTGTCAATAGCCGCCAAGGATATGAAGGAAAGCAAACTGAAGCTGGGAGAAAGTCTGTGGTTGCTTTCATCATTTGGATTTTTACACGGCGCCCACGAATGGCTGGTACTTGGCACCTGGATTGAGGGGAAGAATCTTTCCTATCAGCAGATTTTTACGGCAGAAGCGGTATCCGTTTGTCTGCTTATCCTTTCTTTCATATTTCTCATATATTTTGGGTTGTCGCTGATTAGCGTCGTTCACGAAAAATGGCCCTGGCGTTACAAGACGATAATAGCGGCGTGCCTTTTCTTGATATGGCTTTTTTACCTGCTCCGGAATGACTTGCCGCCCGCAAGCATGCAGTTTCTGAAACGTGCGGAGATAGGGGCAAGATACGCCTTTGGCATTGTAGGCAGTTTGCTGACTTCTTATGGTCTGGTTTCCTATTCGCGCCAGATAAGGGCCATGAGTTTGCCGGTGGCGCGGAGACTGAATTATACGGGCATAACGTTTCTTTTTTACGCGTTTGTTGGCGGAGCCTTTTCTTCCCTTTATACGATGCCGCTTGTCCCGGTCCCCATCGAGCTTCTGCGTGGCGGGGCCGCTATTATTATAACCTATTTCATTTGTCAGGCCCTGAACATCTTTGATATCGAAACAAGAAGGAAGATCGAGCAGCAGGCGCGACTTCTCGTCCAGGCCGAAAAGCTGTCTTCTTTGGGACGGTTGGCAGCCGGCATCGCGCATGAAATTAATAATCCCCTCACCAATGCCTCGCTGGGGGTCCAGACTTTGAAGCATAGATTGGACGGCGCTGGAACAAACAATGACGTTGTCAACAGGCTAAGTGCAATTGAGAAAAATATTGACCGGGCATCGTTGATTGCCTGAGCATCAGGCCGCTGGAGGCTGCCTTCCGGCGGGCCATTTTTGAAAGCGACGTCCTGTTTACCGACGATACCCCCGTCCCCCTGCAAGTCAAGGGAAACGGGAAGCTCAAGAAAGCGAGGCTTTGGGCCTATGTGCGGGGAGGAAGCGGGCCGCCGCTTGTGGTCTATGTTTTCTCAATTGATCGCAGTAAAAAACGTCCTCTTGAGTATCTTGAGGGATATCAAGGGTATATCCATGCCGACGCCTACAGCGGCTATGATGAACTCTTCAAAAGAGAGGGCATCATCGAGGTGGGCTGCTGGGCTCATGCACGGCGTAAATTCGATGAAGCGGCTTCTTCGCGTCCGAAAGAAGCGACCGATATCCTTTCCCGCATCGCCCGTCTTTATCACGAGGTGGAGACCCCCTGCGCGGATATGACTCCTGAAGCCCGGTGCAAATTTCGCCAGATGCATGCGGCGCCGCTGCTTGCCGGGATATTTGAGAATATCCAGGAGCTGAAGTCTCAGGCAATCCCGTCGGAGCCTCTTCACAAGGCAATCGACTACGCACTGAACCAGAGTGAGGCGTTATGCCGCTACATCGAAGACGGACGTCTGAGGCCGGACAACAATACGGCAGAAAACGCGATGCGTCCAGTAGCCCTGGGTCGCAAGAACTGGCTTTTCGTCGGCAGTGAACGGGGCGGCAGGGCGGCGGCATTATTTATGAGCCTCGTTAAATCCTGCAAAGACCTCGATATCAACCCCTGGGAGTATTTTGACGACATGCTGCGGAGGATTATGAGCCATCCGGTCAGTCGTCTGCGGGAGTTGCTGCCCGATGTCTGGAAACCTCTTCCCAAGGATAAGCGCGGCCTGCTGCTTACGTAAAATACCGGAGATGCGCCTATAGCGTTCCTCGCCCCACTGCACCTTGCTTTTTAAAACCATTTCCCCTATACAGACTGTCAAAGATCATGCCGTCACTGGAGTTGTCCATTACTGGCGGCTGTCTTCTACCGCGACTGCAAATACTTCGCAAGACGGGTTCATCGGACGGTTACGTAAAAACCCGTGAGTTCAAACGTTGGGCTAAAGAAAGGAGCAAAACTAAATGGAAAGCCTTGTGGCATTAATTCTTGTAATTGGACTGCCAATTGCGTACTATGCCTATAAAGAATACAAATCTCCCGGAAGCGTTCGACCAGTAAATGAAATTAAGGGCGTAGATTATGGTCCCTCCGGTCGCCATTGCTTAGTGTGCGGTTATGAGGGCAAGATGAAGACTTGGCTAAGCAACTATTCTGCCCCACAATTCATTATACTATTAGGATTGTTATTCTTTATCATACCGGGGTTGATTTTCATTGCACTGTTCTGGGGTAAGTATAAATGCCCCAATTGTGGAGCAATCGGGAAAAACAGGGAAATAAGACATGAAGATAGCTTCAGGCAGCCACCACAGGTCATTGCTCCACCAATAAGTCTTTCAGACGAGCTTCAGCGTCTGGCAAAACTGAATGAACAGGGCGCGTTATCAAAAGAAGAATTCCAGACGGCAAAAAAAAAGTTACTCGGATGATGCCTAAAGACCTGTTTCAAGCGGCATACATTGGACATGTTACACGCAGCCGCTTGGCTCTGGGGGCAAATATGAAAGAAAGGATACTCCATGCCAACAATTTCAATGTTTTACGGTATTCTGATATTAATGTACTTTTACGATAACAAAAAGCATAGTCGACCGCATATTCACGCTGAATATGGAGAATACAATGCAATCATGGACATAGAAACTGGCGATGTTCTTGATGGCAGCCTGCCGCTCGCAAAGCTCAAGCTCGTGCAGGCATGGATAGAAATCCACAGGGAAGATTTGCTTGCAGATTGGAAACTGGCGGTGGCAGGCGAACCAGTATTCAAAATCGATCCATTAAAGTGACAGGAGAAAACTATGGAAACCATTATCAAAGCTACTCCTCTTGAAAACTGCCGCATTCATATTGTAACCAGCAGCGGTATTTCAGGAATATTTGATGTCAAGCCATACATGAAAGGGAGTGCATTCAAAGAGCTTGCTGATGAATCTTATTTTCGTATGGTCAGACCAGCGCATTCCGGCATCATGTGGCCGCATGAACAGGATTTCAGTTTAGATACGATCATATGGGATTTACAGCACGCCCAACAAGAAGCTTCACCGGACGGCAATTCCGCTACGCTTCATCGCCGTCTGTGAGCTTGGCCGTTATGCCTCAAAAAGGAAACTGCATGAATGAAACAATCACACTAAGGCCGGCCACTATTCAAGATGCAGATATGCTCTTGGATTGGCGCAATGATCCAGAGACAAGGAAGGCCAGTCACAGTACATCTGAAGTGGTGACGGAAGAACACATTGCTTGGCTGACAAAGACATTAGGTAACGCCAATCGAAGATTACTTGTCGCTGAAGAAGATGGTGCTCCTGTTGGCACTGTTCGAGCAGATTTGTCGTAAGGTGTATGGGAATTGTCCTGGACTGTAGCCCCAAACGCGAGAGGGCGCGGAGTGGCAAAACGGGTGGTTGCTTTATTAGCCCAGGAAATTTCCGAACCAATCCGAGCAGAAGTAAAGGTTGACAACATAGCGTCAGCTCGGATCGCTGAACATGCAGGTATGGCATTCAATAGAGAAGTTGAAGGTGTTATTCATTACAGCCGAGAAGCATTGAAATGAACAAAAGGCATAACCTATAAGGATTGAGTCGACCCGCGAAGGAAGTTAAATTGATGGCACGGACGTGATTGCGGGTCGAACTCAATCCATTGTTCAACAAGCCCGATCATATTATATAGGGTAAAGATTAGATTACGCAGGCAGGCGGGAAGTTAACTGGTATAAAATTTCCATTGATTTCTCTGGAAAAGAATCCGTTCTTTGACAAAAAACCTCCTTCTTCCGGTGCTTCGTTGTTCATTTGCTTTGGTTTTAACCAGCTATTTCCATTTGGGCGACATTTACTTTGCCAATCACTAAATTCCGAAAACAGCAATCCCTGCCCGTTTGTAAACGGCTTAAAAAAGACAAAAAAGAGTAACGGTTTTTCAGTTTACGCACGCTGATCATCTACCCCGGTTTCATCAAGGCAACGAAGGCTTCCGCTTCGACAGCGTAATGAAAAATCAATGTACCCTGGCAATGGGGACAGTACGGCGCTGGTTTTTTCTCTTTCTTCGCAGTCGGATGCCTTTCCGCGAAGCATTCCAGGGACAGCTCTATCGCGTCCCTGACATCATCGTATGTTATCGATGAGCCCGAGCCAAGGAACCCATAATAGCGGATTTTCATGAATCCATGGGGTAATACGTGCTGAAGATAACGGCGGATGAATTCCATGGCGTCGAGCGACATCGTGCGAAAACGGGCACTTCGCTGTTTTTTGTAACGGAATGTAACCTGGCGCTGGTGGACGCCGACAATCCGACTGTCCGAAATGGCGACCTTGAAGACATAAGGGGCCAGATACTTCAGGCTTCCCTCGCTGCTGCCGACGGCTTGGGAATTGACATTCCAGGCAATTTGCCAGACGTCCGGCTGGATCTGGTCAAGAAGCCCGTCCTTTTTCATCTCGTCCCGGAATTTGGCGCGAAATATCCCGGAAAGCGCCCTGACCGGCAGGAAGAAATCGACCCGCGAAGAATGCCAGAAGCCGGTTTCCCGCTTCAGCGCACCGCCGGGGACAATGTAATGAATGTGAGGGTGATATTCCAGTTGTCTGCCCCAGGTGTGCAGAACCCCGAAAAAGCCGGGGCAATCGCCGCCCACCAATTTGTCATCGGCGACAAGCTTTTTCAGTGTAGTTGACGATGCCGCAAACAGGGCCGCATAGGCGATCTTCTGGTGACTCCTGATAAAACGGCGCAGTTGTTCGGGAACTGTGAAGGTTATCATGAAGTGATGTCCGGGAAGTTGTCGTTCCATCTGTTTTTCCAGCCATTGCCGGGTTTTGTGATTCTGGCAGACGGGACAATGACGATTTCCGCAGGAGCGAAAAACGGTGGTTTCTCGATGACATTCTTGACAGATGAAAACATTGCTGCCGCAAAGCTCGGTGCGACACCTGATGATATCCTCGATAACCTTTTTGTGAGCCGCCGGCAGACTGCCTGCAAAAGTTGTCATGTACCTGAATTAGTGGCATGAAACCTGCTTAAAATTGATATAATTACTTGACATTATTGTATATTTGTGATAATTATTCTCCCTGAAAACAGCACCCGGGAGGTGAAGATGGTACCAGTGGAATTTATCATCAAAGAGGGAGACGAAAATTTGACCAGCCATTCCGGGCTGGCCTTGATAGGGGCTCTGATCAACCGGACGGAACTTGCGCAAAGAGCAGATTCCATTGTTCTGCCGGGGTGCCTGGAACCCAGGATTTCCCATGGCGATATTCTGAAGACGTTCCTTGGATTGTTGTGTATGGCAAAGCCTGACTACGACGCGATAGAGGAGTTTCGAGAAATGTCAGTGGCGACCTGATATTGCCCTAAAACTGGCGGTTTGAAAATGGATTCCACTGGACGGTATTTTATTTAAATGATTGGCACACATAATTCTTCTTCTTTATGAGCCAATTGCAAAACTATTTGTCATTCCCGAATGCTTCTATCGGGAATACGGTTTTTCAAGCAGTTAGAACCAGATTCCCGCTTAAAATCATTGCGGGAATGACAGAATGTGAGAGTTTTGCAATT
>JAHYJE010000072.1 GCA_019429105.1 Syntrophobacterales bacterium | reverse complement strand
CGGATTCCTCATTGGGGTGGATGGATTGCGTTTTTATACTGCCTCCCCCAAGAGCAGGGAGCAATAGTCATGTTTGCCGTAATGCCTGCGGGACGAAAACATGTCCACGAGGACACACTGGCTGAGTTGCTACAATAAAGCTTAAGCGCTTGTCAAGGCAAAATTGAAGTTATTTTTAGAGATAATTTAGAGATAATTATCTTGACATACAAGCACCGTTTTCATATAGTCTCGCCGACAAGAAGCAGGCTTTGATCTAACTGGGTAATATTAAAGAGGTAATATCTTTATTACTCTGATTCCCGGCTGTAACTGTAAAGCCGCATCCCTTATTTTTTTAGAGGGCGAGGGAGACAACATCTAAAATGACTGATGGCAATAATCATTCGGTACTCATTATCGGTGGTGGTATCTCCGGTATCGTATGCGCGTTGGAACTTAATCGTCTCGGAGTGTCGGTGACGCTCATAGAAAAAGAGGCGTCCCTGGGCGGGCTTGCCGCCCGCTTCTGCTGCAAGGCATCGGAGGCATGTAACAAGTGCTTCGCCTGTGTTGCAGACAAGAAGCTGAAAGAAATAAACGAGCAATCGCAAATTTCCCAATTAACCGGCACCGAGATTACCGGTGTGGCGGGAGGTCCGGGGAACTATAAGATTTCCCTCACGAAGGCCGGAAAGGTGTCGGAACTTGCAGCGTCAGCCATTGTCGTCGCCGCCGGGATCGACCCCTTCGATGCTTCCGGAAAGGGAGAATACGGATACGGCGTTATCAAGAATGTCGTTACGGCGCGTGACCTGGAAGAAATGCTTCGTTTTCAGGGGAAGATCTGCCGTCCTTCCGACGGCAAAGTGCCGCAAAATATCGCATTTATCCAATGTGTGGGAAGCCGTGACGAGTCGATAGGGAATCGGTACTGTTCTCAGGTCTGCTGCGCCTATGCCCTCCGTCTCATCCGGGCAATCAGGCATAAATATCCCGAGGTCAACGCCACATTCCTGTATATGGACATCCAACCGGCCGGTGCATCCTTTCATGATTTTCTGAATGCTTGTCGGGAGGATAAAGGGATTCGTTTTATCCGATCCCTTCCCTCCAGGGTTTATCATTCTCCGGTTACAGAGGATCTCCGGGTTCGATTGGCGGACACGGAGCGGGGCGAGGTCGTGGAGGAACCCTTCGACATGGTGGTGCTTTCCGTCGGGATGGTCCTGAACAAAGAGGCGAAACCCCTGGCGAACCTTCTCGGTCTTGGTCTGAACGAGGAAGGTTTTCTGGCCGGCCCGGCGCCCGGGAAAGGAATTTTCGTTACCGGCGCCTGCACTGGACCCAAAGACATTGACCGGTCGATAACGCATGCAAAATCGACGGCCGCCTCCGTTCACAATTTTTTCCAAGGCAGGTAATCAATGTATCAGACGGTTTACGAAAGCAAAACCACTGCTCCGGCGCCCATCAACCTGAAACCGGAAGTGCTTATCATGGGCGGGGGAATCGTGGGCATGACCGTTGCCGGGGAACTGGCCCGGGAAGGGGTGCAGGTCGTTATTGCAGAGAAGGGGGAAACGCTGGGCGGCGGCGCCGGAGCTTTGCACTTCTTTTACGACCGGCCTGCCGACGGCCGGAAATGGATGGGAGACTTGATCTCGGCTCTGGAAGGTGAGGGGAACATCACCATCCTGAAAGGGGCGAAATTGAAACGCCTCGACGGTCAGCTGGGCCGCTTTCAGGCGATCGTAAACATGAGCGACGGTACGGAAAGAACCCTGTCGCCATCCGCGGTGGTTGTGGCGACGGGCTGCGTCACCCGGCCGGCTGAGGCGATGAGCGACGGAAGCAGATGTATCGGATTTTCCGAAATGGAGAAACTTCTTGCCGAAAGTCGCGACTTGCCTCTTGCCTGGAAAGGTCAGCCGGTGAAGACGGTGACCTTCATTCTTGATCTGACCAACGATGATATAAAGATCGATACGGTCAATGCGATCAAGCAGGCCGTCATCCTGCAGAAAAAAGGCTGTCAGGTTGCCGTCGTCGCCAAGGATCTGAAAGTATCCGTCTCCGGCATGGAACTCCTGTATCGTCAGGCACGGGAAAAAGGGGTGCTTTTTTTCAAGTACGACGAGCCGCCTGTGTTATCTCACTCAGGCGACGGGATCAGCGTTGAAATTCCGGATATGACCGTCCTGCGCAAGGAGGAGCGAGAGACCGTCTCCCTTCCGTCCGACCTGGCTGTTATCGGGGCAGCCTTTGCCGCCGATCCGGAGACTCAGGAGCTCTGTCGCGTTATGAAGCTTCGTGCCGGCGCGGGCGGTGCGCTGATGGAGGACAATCCCCAGTTCCTGAGAGTCATGTCCAACAGGCGCGGTATTTTTCTGGCCGGGGCCTGCCGCTTTCCCCAAGTGATTACGGAATCTCTGAGTGAGGCACATGCAGTCGTCCAAGAGGTGAAGGCCCTTCTGCACGGGGGGGTATATACCCCGGTAAATCCCGTTGCCGAGGTCGATACACAAAAATGCGCTGTGTGCTATACCTGCGTGCGGCTTTGTCCCCATGCCGCCATCGGCGTGGAACGGTATGGGGACCGAAATGTATATGCCGCACCGGCTGAAAAGAACGGCGATACCCTTTGGGGGGCGGCCCGGGTTGACCCCGCGGCATGTTTTGGCTGCGGCATGTGTGTGGCCGAGTGTCCGGCCAGGGCCATAACGTTGTACCAGTAAAACTTTGCTCCGTTCCTGCGTAGGAATGGCTGGGAAAAGCGGGATATTGATTCAGGGAGAGACCATGTCAACCTTCGAACCTAAAATTGTTGCCTTCTGCTGCGAGCAGTCGGGGTTTCCCGCCGCGGAAATGGCTAAGACATTGAAATTGAAAATGCCCGACAATCTGGAGCTCGTTCCCGTACCTTGTTCCGGCCGCATCGAGACTCTTTATTTGCTGAAGGCCCTGGAAAGCGGCGCAGATGGCGTTGTGGTTTTTGCCTGTTATGAAGAGAATTGCAAGTACCTGCAGGGCAACGTGCGGCTCAAAAGCCGTGTCGGCTATGCGAAGCAGATCATGACAAAAATCGGTCTGGAGCAGGAACGTCTGGAAATTTTCCACGTGGCGACAAACAGCGGCGTAAAATTTTCGGAGTTTCTTTTGCAGAAGGCGGATCAATTGCGACCGTTGGGCCCGAACCTTGGTAAAGTAGCGTGACCGTTTTCTCTCATTTTCGTATTGAGGAGTGACCACAAGATGATTAAAGCCGAACAGAAACCTTTTGAAGAGATACTGGAATACCTGGCCCCGTACAATAAAATTCTGCTTTCAGGATGCGGCGCCTGTGTGACGGTATGTCATGCCGGTGGCGAAAAAGACGGCGCCCTGCTGGCGTCCGCCCTCAGAATGGCCAGGCAAAAAATTGGGAAGCCTTTGGAGATTATCGAATCTACGCCTGCCCGGCAATGCGAACCGGAATTTGCCCAGGAGCTGGCGGATACGGTCGGTCAGGTCCAGGCGGTTCTGTCCGTTTCCTGCGGCGTCGGCGTGCAGACGCTTGCCCGCAATTTTCCCGCGACACAGATTTTCCCGGGGGTCAACACCTTATTTATGGGAGAAACCGTGGCGCACGGAGTCTGGGAAGAACGCTGCCAGGCTTGCGGCGACTGCATCCTGGAAAAAACGGCCGGCATTTGCCCGATTGCCCGCTGCGCCAAGCAACTGTTGAACGGTCCCTGCGGCGGTTCATCGAACGGTAAATGTGAAATCAAGCGCGAGACCGATTGCGCCTGGCAACTGATCTTCGACCGCTCCAAGGCCCTGGGTCAACTACACCGGCTTACGGAAATCATTCCTGCCAAACAGTGGGGCGTGCAGTCAAGGGATAGCGGACCGAGAAGGATTGTAAGGGAGGATCTCAAGGTATGAAATCGGGCAGCAATTTAGAGAAGGTATTCGTGAATGGACATTTTGCCGTCACCTCCGAACTGGGACCTCCCAAGGGAAATGACGTCAGTGTCATAAAGCGCAAGGTGGACTTCCTGCGCGGTTATGTCGATGCAGTCAACGTTACGGACAACCAGACGGCCATTGTGCGCATGTCCAGCATCGCCACCAGCGCCATTGCCGTGCAGATGGGAATCGAGCCGATCATGCAGATGGTTACCCGCGACCGGAACCGGATCGCCATGCAGAGCGACCTGTTCGGTGCGACCGCGCTCGGCATCAAGAATATCATCTGCCTCACCGGCGATCATCATACCTTCGGCAACCAGGTCAATGCAAAGAACGTCCATGATCTGGATTCCATACAGCTGATCAACATGGTAAAAACGATGCGCGACGAGAAAACCCTGATGGGCGGAGAGGAAAAGATTGAAGGCGACATCGATATGTTTATCGGTGGAGCGGCCAATCCCTTCGCAGATCCCTTCGAATTCAGGGCGCTGCGAACGGCCAAAAAGGCTGCAGCCGGTGTCGATTTCATCCAGACCCAGTGCATCTACGATATGGAACGCTTCAAGGAGTGGATGAAGATGATCAGGGACTTGGGCGTCCATGAAAAAATCCATATCATGGCAGGCATCACCCCTCTGAAATCGGCGGGTATGGCGCGGTACATGGCCAAGAACGTGGCGGGGATCACCATCCCGGACGCCCTTATCGACCGCATGGCCAAAGCCGCCAAAGGCTCCGACGAGGGCATCAAGATTTGCATAGAGCAGATTCAGGAAGTGAAAGAGATCGAGGGTGTTCACGGGGTCCACATCATGGCCATCGAATGGGAGCACATGATAGGCAAGATTACGGAAATGGCCGGCCTGTTGCCGCGTCCGAAAGTTGAATAGAATAACGGCGTAGAAAGTTTTTCAACCCCCCATGTGGAGTTGAAGATGTTGCAGTCCATTGTTGAATTGGCAAATGATGGAATACTGGTCTTCAATGACCGCCTGGGGATAGAGTATGCAAACCGGACAATCTCGCAGATCACCGGCTATGAAGACTTCCGGATACTGGAAATGACAATTACCGATCTCCTCGGCAACGAAAGCCGGGCTCTTCTTGAAGGCATATTTTCACATCCCGAGATGTACGGTGAAAAAACCTGTATGCAGATTCAGCTTCCAACCGCCTCCGGCGAGATCAGGAACACAGAAATCTGTATAGCCCTTGCACCGCCTTCCGATGGCGCCGACAGGGCCTATGCCTATGTTCGCGATATTACCGACGAGAAAAGAATCGGAAATGAACTCCGGGAGGCCAATGAATTTTTCAGGAATTTGATTTCCAGTTCGGTGGATGGAATCATCGCCGCCGACATGAAGGGAAATATTTTCATATTTAATCAGGGGGCGGAGAACCTCACCGGGTATACAGCAGAAGAAGTCATCGGTAAAGTCCACATCACCGAACTGTATTCCGAAGGCGTAGCCCGGGATATCATGAGGCAGCTCCGCAGCCCGGACAACGGAGGTATCGGAAAGTTTAATCCCTCTCAACTCAATCTGGTCAGTAAAAACGGCGAAGAGATTCCCTTTCAGCTTTCGGCGTCGCTTATTTATGACAGCACGGGTAAAGAAATTGCCAGCGTGGGTATATTTACCGATCTAAGGCCTCGTCTGGATATGGAACGCAAGTTTGAGGAAACGCATCTGCAACTGATCAGTTCGGAAAAGCTTGCCTCACTCGGTAAACTTGCCGCCGGCATTGCCCATGAAATCAATAATCCACTTGGCGGGATCCTTATTTATTCCAGTCTGATGATGGAAGATCTTGCAGAGGATGACCCGAAACGGCAGGACCTGGCCCGCATCGTACAGGAGGCGGGGCGCTGCAAAGAGATAGTGAAGAGCTTGCTGGAGTTTGCCCGCCAGAGCGAACCGAACATGGAGCCGGTAGATATAAACCGTGCAATTACCGAGGGGTTGTTCTTCCTGGAAAACCAGGCCTTTTTTCAGAATGTTCAGATCATCAAGAAACTTGGTTCTTCACTCCCCTTTGCGCTTGGCAACGCCGGACAGCTTAAACAGGTCTTCATGAACATTATTGTCAATGCCGCAGAAGCCATGCATGGTAACGGAACCTTAACTATTTCAACCTCTTTTAACGGGGACAGCAAGAACATAACTGTCGAATTCACGGATACAGGAGACGGTATTCCGGAAGAAAACCTTACCCGGATTTTTGACCCGTTTTTTACGACAAAAGATATCGGCAAGGGAACGGGGTTAGGATTAAGCACTGCCTACGGCATCATAGAAGATCACGGAAGCAAGATAGAGGTGAAAAGCAAGGTGGGTGTCGGCACGACTTTTACTATCCTGCTTGCACCTTGTCCGGAAACACAACCGATCCTGGAAAATCGCCCCTCAGAAGCGACCGGGCGTGCACAGGGGCGTCACAGTTTCAAGGGAGCGCCCAGAGGCTGCGTGAGCGCCGTTCTGCCTTGATAAGGCTTTTCACAAAGAGGTAATA
>JAHYJE010000071.1 GCA_019429105.1 Syntrophobacterales bacterium | reverse complement strand
ATTGACATCAATCTTGCCAAACAGCTCAATATTCTCTTGGGCAATCTCGGCGTGCAGGATCAGCAGCTCATTATCGATCCGACCACCGGCGGACTCGGTTATGGCATTGAATACTCGTATTCCGTGATCGAACGTATCCGCATCGCGGCCCTGTCCCAGCAGGATGAAAGATTGCAGTTCCCGATGATCTGCAATCTGGGCAAGGAAGTATGGAAGACCAAGGAAGCCAAGACAGCGGATTCCGATTTGATGGGCAAGAGTTCCAAGCGGGGGATTATAATGGAGGCTGTTACCGCCATGCTGCTCGCTTTGGCCGGCGCCGACGTATTGATTATGAGGCACCCCGAGGCCATCCGGGTTGTCCGAGAGATGATTGCCGATTTAACAACATAAAAAGAATGCTGTCCTGAAGGGTGGCGTACGTTAGGAGGAAAAAATGACAGAGGTATTCCAGAAGAGTATCGAACCGGCATCGCTGAAGATGATCGATAAGGCGTTTGCCGATCAGGTTAATCTAGTATTTGACCGGGCGGCCAGTCTGAAGCCCTGCCCGATAGGTTCGGAAGGCGACTGCTGCAAGATGTGCGCGATGGGGCCGTGCCGCGTTCCGGCGCCGAAGGATAAGACGAAGCCCCGCCCGGTAGGTTTATGCGGCGCCACCGCCGCGACGATTTCCGCCCGGAACTTTGCCCGGATGGTGGCCAGCGGCTGCGCTGCCCACTCCGACCATGGCCGGGGCGTGGCAGAGATGTTTCTGATGGCTGCCAAGGGTGAGCTTCCCGAATTCAAGATAAAGGATGAGCAGAAGCTCTACCAGGTTGCGATGGATTTGGGCGTTGAGATTGGAGAGCGCACTGTTAAAGAGATCGCCATTGAGGTAGGCGAGAAGGCGATCGCCGAATTTGGTCGTCAGCATGGCGAGTGCGCCTTTGCCCAGCGGGCCCCGGAGAAGCGAAAGGAACTGTGGAGAAAGATTGGCATTTTCCCGCGAGGTATCGACCGCGAGATAGTGGAGACCATGCATCGCACCCTGATGGGAGTCGATCAGGACTACAAACACATCCTAATGCAGGCGGCCCGTACCTCCCTGGGAAACGGCTGGGGAGGTTCGATGATTGGGACAGAGCTACAGGATATCCTTCTTGGTTCCCCGGTGCCGATCGCCGGCGAGATCAACCTCGGAGTTCTGAAAAAGGACTATGTCAATGTCATCATCCACGGGCATGATCCTCTCCTGCCGGAGGTGATGATTGTTCTGGCCAAGGATCCGGAGATTCAGAAGGCGGCGGAGGCGGTTGGCGCCAAGGGCATAAATCTGGCCGGAATCTGCTGCACGGCAAACGAGATACTTATGCGTCACGGCGTTCCCGTTGCCGGAAACTTCCTCCAGCAGGAACTGGCGCTTGTCACCGGCGCCGTTGAGCTGATGACGGTGGATATCCAGTGCATCATGCAGTCGGTGGTGTCGGTCGCGGCCCATTATCATACGAAGATTGTCACAACTTCTCCCAAGGCGAAGATCGAAGGCGCCCTGCACATGGAGTTTGATGATCATAACGCAACCCAGGTCGCCAGAGATATGTTGATGATGGCGATCCGGAATTACAAGAACAGAAAGCCGGAACTTATTGATATACCATCAGAAAAGAGCGACCAGGTTGTCGGTTTTACGCATGAGACGATCAATTACCTGCTGGGCGGGATGTTCCGCGCTTCCTACCATCCGCTGAACGACAATATCGTCAATGGCTTGATCCGGGGCGTTGCAGGGGTAGTCGGGTGCAACAATGCCCGCGGTACCCACAACAAGGCCACCCTGGAACTGATGAAGGAGCTGATCAAAAACGATGTGCTCGTTCTGGCAAGCGGTTGTGCGGCCCAGATTGCGGGCGAGGCTGGTCTGCTCAGGCCCGAGGCGGCGCAGGAATTTGCCGGCGCGGGGCTTGCTTCCGTATGTGAGGCCGTAGGCATTCCTCCTGTTCTGCATGTGGGTTCCTGCCTTGACGACAGCAGAATCCTGGTGGCGGCGACGGCAATGGTCAAGGCTGGCGGGCTGGGCAAAGATATCAGCGATCTTCCTGCCGCCGGCGCTTCGCTGGAATGGATGAGTGAGAAGGCCGTTGCGATCGGCGAATATTTTGTTGCTTCCGGTGTTTTTACGGTATTCGGAACTACCTGGCCGACGACCGGTTCCGAGGAAGTTTCCAAATTTCTCTTTGAAGAATATGAAGAGATAGTGAAGGGCAAATGGGCCTTTGAGCCCGATCCGCTCAAGGCGGCCCAGTTGATGATTGCGCATATAGACAAAAAGAGAGCAGATCTCGGTATCGACAAGGCGAGAGAGAGGGTGCTCTTCGATATGGCTAAGCGTCGCGATCTGGAAGCTTGATATATTTGAAAAATCTTACGATTTGGAAGGAGGATTTAACGTGTCTAAAATAATTGCAGCCGCAGCCATACGGGGGGCTCATAAAATAGTGGAGAGGGCGGAGAAAGACTATCAGATGGCGCTCGAAAAGTGGGGGCCGGAGCATGAGGTTGGTTTTCCCGATACCGCCTATTACCTGCCGACGATCTACGCCATTCTCGGCATTCCCGTCAAGACGATGACGGATATAAAACCGGTTTTGGATCGCTGCCGCGCCTTGCTGCCGCCCTTTGTCAAGGAGAAAAACCCGCTGCCGTACCTGGCGCCGGCCCTGGACGCCGGGATGGCGACATTCTTCGCCGAGGAAATTATCGAAGCGATCCGCTACCTGGAGGCGCCCGATTTCTACACCAAGCAGGAGGATGTACTTCCCGACAACATCTGGCTGGGGGCAGCCAATGATGTCATCTTCCGCAAGCGGGGCGTTGAGTTCGTTGACGGCACCGCGCCTGGTTTTGCGGCCATTGTAGGGGCGGCCCCCACGCCGGAGATCGCGGCGAAAATCGCCATCGAGCTGCAGGAGAAAAACCTGTATATCTTTATGGCGGCAGAAAACAACGGTGTGCGCTTTTCAGAGCAGCTCGTCGAGGCCGGCGTTCAGATCGGCTGGCCGACGCGTCTGGTCTCCTACGGGCCGGACATTACCGCGGCCGTTTTCGCGATTGGTTTTGCCTGCCGCGTCGCCATGTCGTTTGGCGGAGTCAAGCCGGGCGATTTCCGCAAAAACCTGCTTTATAACAAGGATCGTACCTTTGCCTTCGTCATGCCGATGGGGTTTGTCAGTGACGAGTGGTATGCCAATGCCGCCGGGGCGGTCAATTTCGGATTCCCGACCATTGCCGATACGCCGATTCCGGAGATTTTGCCGACAGGCGTATGTACTTATGAACACGTCGTCTCCAATATTCCCCATGAACATATCGTCCAGAAGGCGATCGAGGTCAGAGGTCTCAAGGTCAATGTGACGTCGGTGCCGATTCCCCTCTCCTACGGGCCGGCATTCGAGGGCGAGCGCGTCCGCGGCGAGGACATCTTTCTCGAGATGGGCGGCGGCCGTACCCATGCCGTTGAGTTTGTCACTTCCAAGCGGCTTGACGAGGTGGAGGACGGCAAGGTAGAGGTTATCGGTCCGGATGTTGACTCCATCACGGAGACGCCGGCCAGACTGCCGCTTGCCATGGTAGTGGAGGTGGCAGGCCGGAAGATGCAGGATGACTTCGAGCCGATCCTGGAGCGGCAGGTTCACCACCTGATCAACTACGCCCAGGGGATCATGCACATCGGCCAGCGCGACATAGCCTGGGTGCGCATCGGGAAAAGCGCGATTCAGAAGGGCTTCAAGCTCGCCGATCTCGGCAAGATTCTGCATGCAAAATTTCATCAGGATTTCGGCGCCATTTTCGACAAGGCCCAGGTGAAGATCATCACCGACGCCAAACTGGTCGAGGAAATGCTGGCCCTGGCAAGAGAAACTTATGCGAAGAGGGATAAAAGGATCGAGGGGATGACCGATGAAACGACCGATCCGTTTTACTCCTGCACCCTCTGCCAGTCCTTTGCCCCCAACCACGTCTGCATTGTTTCCCCGGAGCGGACCGGTCTTTGCGGCGCTTACAACTGGATGGACTGCAAGGCCTCCAATGAGATCAACCCGACCGGCCCCAACCAGCCGGTGCCGAAGGGAGAAATTATCAATGAGCAGCTTGGACAATGGGTAGGCACCAACGACTTTGCCGTCAAATCATCTCATGGCAATTACGACAAGGTGAGCATGTACAGCATGATGCAGGATCCAATGACGACCTGCGGCTGCTGTGAGTGTCTGGCGGCGGTACTTCCTTCCTGTAACGGCTTCATGACGGTAAATCGCGACTATATGGGGATGACCCCCTGTGGGATGAAGTTTTCGACGCTGGCCGGCTCGGCTGGTGGCGGGACGCAGACGCCGGGATTCCTGGGCCACAGCAAATACAATATCATTCAGAAAAAATTTCTCTCGGCGGACGGCGGGCTGGCCCGGATGGTCTGGATGCCGAAGATCTACAAGGACGAGTTTTATGACCGCCTGAAGGCGCGCGGCGAAGAGATGGGCATCCCGGATTTTGTTGATATGATTGCGGATGAAACAATTGGCACTACGGAAGAGGAGATTCTGCCCTTCCTTGAGGAAAAGAAACACCCGGCGCTGGAAATGCCGTCGGTATTGGAACTCTAACGGGTAAAACGGGGAAGGGCGGGCAGAAATCCTCGGGATTTTTGTCCCGCTCGCCGCATATGGGTGATAGATAGCACTTAATAACGAGCGAAAAGAGAGGAGTAAGAATTATGGCTCTTACAGGGATTCAGATATTCAAATTGCTGCCGAAAACAAATTGCAAGGAGTGTGGCGTTCCCACCTGCCTGGCGTTTGCCATGAACCTGGCGGCTGGAAAGGCGGAGCTGAGCGCGTGCCCCTACATCTCCGATGAAGCGAGAGCGCAGTTGTCTGAGGCGTCCGCGCCTCCCATCCGTCCCATTACGATGGGCGAAGGGGAAAACAAGCTGACGGTCGGCGGAGAAACCGTGCTGTTCCGTCATGAAAAAACCTTTGTGAACAAAACGGGCATTGGCGTGATGATTACCGACGCCATGGCCGAAGCCGATGTGGCCTCCCGGATCAAACAGTTTAATTCACTTAAATATGAATGGATTGGCCTGATCCTCCGCGCGGAAATGATCGCGATCAAGAATGTATCGGGCGATACGGCCAAGTTCGCAGCGCTGGTGAAACGGGTGATGGACGAGACGGAGGCCATTCCGGTGCTGATGAGCGACAGCGTCGATGCCCTGAAGGCGGCATTGGCGGTTTCCGCCCAGCGGCGGCCGATCATTTACGCAGCGACCGCACAGAATTTCGCGGAGATGGCTGCTCTTGCCAAGGAGTTCAAGTGCCCGCTGACTGCCAAATCCGACAACCTCAACAGCCTGTCGGAATTGACGGACAAGATAGTTGCGGCGGATGTGAAGGACATAGTTTTGGACAGCGGCGCCCGCACCGTCCGGAAAGTTTTCGAAGATATGGTATTTTTGCGCAGGGCCGCGCTCGTCCAGAAAAACCGTTCCCTCGGTTTTTCGCCGATCGTTTTTCCCGGCGAGATGACCGATGATCCGATAAAGGAGACGGTTATTGCAGCGATGCTGGTTGCCAAGTATGCCGGAATGGTAATCCTTTCCGACTTCCAGGGCGAGAGCCTCTTCCCGCTTCTGGTCGAACGGCTCAATCTCTATACCGATCCGCAGCGCCCGATGATGATGAAGCAGGGCATCTATCCCATCGGCAACCCGACCGAGGATTCCCCGGTCACCATCACCACCAATTTTGCTCTTACCTACTTTATCGTTTCCGGCGAGATCGAGGCCAGCCGCGTTCCGACCTGGCTGCTGGTTATGGATACAGAGGGTCTCTCGGTGCTTACCGCCTGGGCGGCAGGGAAGTTCGTCGGCGATGCAATGGGCGTATTTATCAAGAAATGCGGCATTCTGGACAAGATTAAACATAAAAAGATCATTATTCCCGGTTATGTCGCTTCCGTAAGCGGCGATCTGGAAGAGGAGCTGGGACCGGATTGGGAGGTAAAGATTGGTCCGCGCGAGGCCGCGCATCTTTCCGCCTTCTTGAAGCTGGAAATCGCCGGTTAATGAAAAGGGCAACCATAAAAGCAGTTATTTGAAGATAAAAGGAGGAGTAATTTATGATTCGCATTGGTGAGAATCTCAATATTATAGGCAAAGTAACAGGCACGGCAATGAAGGAGCGCGATCCAGAGCCGATTCGCCAGATGGCGATCGACGAGACTAAGGCCGGAGTCGATTACATCGATATCAATCTTGGACCGGCGAGAAAAGACCCCGCGGGGATGGCGGAGTGGATCGTGAAAACGGTTCAGGAAGTGACCGACCTTCCCCTGTACATTGACACCATCAACCCCGAGGCGATTGAAGCGGGATTGAAGGCTTATCAGAATAGAAAAGGCAAGGCCGTTATCAATTCGGTAATGGCCCGCCCGGAAAGCTACGATGTCAAAATGCCGCTGGCGAAGAAATATGACGCCGGGATAGTTGCTCTGCTCTGGGG
>JAHYJE010000070.1 GCA_019429105.1 Syntrophobacterales bacterium | reverse complement strand
CGATCATATCGCAGATATGGCAGATGATTGGTCAGGTATTTGGCACATCTGTCAACAGGCTTGCGGATTTCCGGTTCGAGATTTCGTTTTGTGGTGCTTCTGCGCATGCCTCCCGCAACATAGCCGGTGTAGGGAATCAGAATCTATGACCCGGCAATAGCGTGAAAATTTCGAAATAAATTGACAAGATCTATTGGATTATCAGAATAAATGAGCCTCGTTGAGGCTTTTTTTATTTGGAAAAAATTGGGCGGCGAGTTTTCGCCGAACTCCACCGCCCGAGAACACGAGCCTGTGCGGCTCAACACAACAGAGTGATGATAATCCATATTGCCGTTGATCTCAAGGAAGTTTTCCAGCAGGGGAAAGATTTTGTCTGGCCAAGCCCCGGTAAATGCCTGCAATGCGAGTGTGCCAAGGTATGGGGTCATGGCTTCCGGGAGGTCATTTTTGACGGTTTTTCCCGGGCGATTCCGCTAAAGCGCTGGCGTTGCCCAGACTGCCGGTGCGTCATCAGTTGTCGTCCGGAGGGCTATTTCAGCCGTTTTCAAACGCCGATCCACACCATCCGTTCAACGCTTTCCCACCGTCTCAGATGCGGCCGATGGCCTTCCGGTTTTATCCGTTGTCGGGGTGGGCATTGGCTGCGAGCGTTAACGATGCGGGTAGCCATGTATCTGGACCGCACCTGGCGCGGCCGGCTGATGGAGGCCTTTGACCATCTGATCGAAAACGGCATGGTCCCGGTGAGCCGGTCCATTTAATCTGTCATGAAAACCGATTGTTGAACACCCTACCTGAGGGTGTCGTTTCAACCCTCTTTTGGCTGTCGTATGAGCAAAATGATCGTTCATACCGACAAAAACCATCAGCAAAGGAGGAGTTGACATGACAGAAGACCAGAAAAAGCAGATTGCGGCGTTTCGTTTCGGGATGATCGCCGAGTTCGTCAACGGGGCGAACCTGGATCACGGCGAAAAAGAACGGCTGCTGCAAGAGAAATGCGCGCGAAAGTGGACCATCCCGTTTTCCGGCAGGACCCGGATCAGCCGGACGACGATGTTGCGGTGGATTCGTGCCTATGAGGACGGCCGGGGCCGACTCGAGGCCCTGTATCCACAAGATCGCAAGGACCGGGGAAAAAGCCGATCCCTGGATGAAGAAACCGGCCTGGCGTTAATCTCGCTGCGGAAGGAATTGCCCAAAGCTACGGCCGGCAGATTAATGGCCGAGATGCAGCATCGCGAGTGGATCACCCCCGGGATCGCATTAACGCGATCCACGCTGTATCGATTTTTGCACCAGCATGATCTGATGGGCCGGCCGGCGTCGATTCCTGAGGATCGACGCAAATACGAAGCCGAATTGCCCAATGATCTGTGGCAGGCGGATGTGATGCACGGCCCCCGGGTCGATGATGGCGGAAAAATGAAAAAAGCCTACCTGATCGCCATCATCGATGATCACAGCCGGCTGATCCCCTATGGCCGGTTTTACCCCTCCGAGAAACTGATCTGCTGGCTGGACGCATTGGAAAACGCCCTGGCCAGACGGGGCCTTCCCCGCAAACTGTATGTGGACAACGGGTCCGCGTTTCGCAGCAAACAGTTTGAGGCCATTACCGCTTCACTGGGCATCTCCCTGATCCATTCTCGCCCGTACAAACCCCAGGGAAAGGACTATGCTTCATACTGCACCTCTTTCGTGTGATCAGATAAGAACTCGATATATGGATGTCTTTTTGATAATTTTCTTCCCTGCCATTTGATTGGCCTATCATCACCTGGCGGTTCAAAGAGACACTGTCGCTTGTCATTGTACACATGCGCTTTCAGGATGCCATGTCTGTGCCATGCATTGACGGTGGCAGTCGAGACATTGAGGGTTTCCGCCATCTCCTCGACGGTAAGTAAACCTCTTTCGCGAAGCCGATGCCACCGGTTTTTCAGTCCATACCCCCTGCAGATGTTGCCGACAATCGTTCCATTGAACTGCTTGCCCTTTCCCGAGAAAAGCCCCTCCTCGTTAAGCATCGAAGCTATTTGCTCGTATGTGTGCTCGTCCAGGAGTTGGTCCATGCGGGCTATAACCTCATTGGCCGTTTGCCACGTTTTGCAGGCCGGCCGAGGCACAGCGGTTTCCAGAGTGGCGGTCGTTCCGCCCTTGAAGCGGATCTGCACGGTGATGTTCTCGCTGCGCGTCAGAGTGGCATCTTCAATGAGCAAACGAACCATCCGCTTGCGATCCCGGTCAGGCGTGTTGGGATTTTCCCACAGCCTGGGGAAGTCTGTGGTAAGGGCCAAAATTTGCATGCGTTCCTCTTCGCTGATCCGGAGGCGGTCGGATTGGCGTTGCCGCTCGGATTTCTCCTTCGTCTCCTCAAGAGCTCGCAGCTTTTGGTTCCATTCTGCCTCCAGCACGTCTGCTACGAGCCGGTTATTGGGATCAACCTGCATATAGCGCCGGCGGGCGAGCTCAGACTCGTAGCATGCACGTTCCACCTGCTTTGTACGCAAACGATCAGCCTCATCCAGCCTTTTCGAAAGCTCCTCCTGGACTGCCATGGCCACATCGAGCGTCACTGGCGTCATCGTCTTCATCAGGAGTTCCCCGATCGCACGATCTACGGTAGCTCCGGGTATTCTTTGACAAGGTTTCCGGGCATTCTCGATTCCATCCCTCTGGCAGACATACTGTGGCAGAAGAGCGCCTCGCCGCTCATGGTATCGAACCGTCATGCGACAGCCGCAAACACCGCAGATCACGATCCCCTGCAACAGCGCGGGGCCTTCCCGCGGGGGGCTCTTGGGTCTTTCCAGCCCATAGGCCAGCGCGCATTCCCGGAGCCTGTGCTGGTTGCCCTCATATTCTTCAAAGGATATGTAGCCTTCGTGAATCCCCGGGATCAGGGAAAACCATTCCTCTCGAGGTCGTTTCCTGTAGACCGCCTTGCCGTCCACCCCTTTGCGGGACTGTACCCGTCCAAATACGAAAGCGCCCGCATACCGCGGATTATGCAAAAGGCCAAGCGTGCGGGAATGACATAACTCCCCCCAAACGAGTTCTCCTTTATGCAAACCCTTCCGCAAACGACGAGGGAAAAGCAGATTCTGCTCTCTAAAATACTTGACCGTTGCATAAGCCGAACCCAGTCGCCGAAAGGTCTGAAAGAACAAACCAATGACTTCGCGCACCTGAGAGTCCGGATCAAGGCAGACCCTCTTTTGCTCATCATAGATAAAGCCCACGGGCAGAGGAGAAGCCAACTCCCCACGCCTTGCTTTATTTAAGATCCCTCCTTGAAGGCGAGCCCTCAAGAAATGGAGCTCTGCTTCGCTCATCGTGCCCTTTAGCCCCAAAAGCAGACGGTCGTTAAAGTCGTTGGGATCATAGAGGCCATCCTCGTCCAGGATGAGAGCATCCGTCAAGGCGCAAAGTTCCAGGAGACGGTGCCAGTCTGCGCAGTTTCTGGCCAGTCGAGACACTTCAAGGCCAAGCACCACCCCCACATGCCCAAGGCTCACCTCCGTGATCAATCGTTTGAACCCCTCTCGATCGGCTGCCGAAGCCCCGGACTGTCCAAGATCGGTGTCGATCACATGCACCCGTTCAATGGGCCAGCCCAGCGCCACGGCCCGCTGGCGAAGCGCGTATTGTCGCTTCGTGCTTTCGGTGTTCTCGAAGACCTGCCTCACCGTTGACTGGCGGACATAAAGGTAGGCGTCCCGTTTAAGATGCGAAGCCCTCACCTTGGAATGAGTTTCAATTACCATCTTTTCCCCCCTTTGCGCAAGATAACGCCATGCCCGCCAGTATCATCACGATATCCGGCTCCATCGACGATCGCCTCTGCACGGGATTGGCTTTTGCCGACTTCTCTCCCGCGGGGGCATAGCTTCCCCAGGCTTTTATCCATGCCGCCATGCCCCGATCAACGAACAACCCCAGCCCGGGTCCGGTTGTGTGTTGCCTCAGGGCCTGGTCTCTCAACTCCTCGTAGCGTTGGGCAATGTCTCTATAAGAGGGCGGGGATGTGTCTAGCCGGACTGTTTTTTTTGCCGCCGTGCAAGTGACCGCTCGATGCTTCGCGGGTGGACCGAGATATCGAAACGACCCTTGATGAGCTCTGCAAGACCCGTCGGGCGAAGAGCCGGATCTTCGGCCATGGCCGTTTCCACAAAGCCAATCAATTCCTCCGAAAGTTTGTGGGCGCTCTTTGGCCCGCGCAGCTTCGGGAAAAGCCCTCCGATTCCATCCTCTTTGAACCGCTTCAAGACCTGGTAGAAGGTCACGCGTGAAAAGCCGAAGGCTTGGGCCGCCAGGGTAGCTGACGTCCCGTCGGTCTGATAGCGACGCAGCATCTCGTATTTTACCTGCATGAGATCCCGTGGGTCGAAAAATTCGTTCCCCTGAAACAGCGGATCCTTGACATCCTCCGGGCGGGGATTGAGTGTGCCCTGTTCGCCTATCGCTTTTGACTTGGAATCGAGAGATGATGGACTGGACATTATAAGCTCCAATGAAATGGTTGCCACCGTTTGTTAAGATAATTATGTCATATTCTTTTCCAATGTCAATAAGTTTATGGCGTTGGTTCGGCTTTTTAATGTCTACAAATGCGGAATTTGACTGCTTCTTCGAGAGAGGTTGCGGCATATTTTCCTTTACATTTACGGCAAAATTCACTTTACACATCGCGCATCTCCTTCCTCCCGGCCACCAAGCCCTGAGATACCCCTGAGCAGACGACACAACTCCAACAGATCGGAGACCCGAAAAGGGGATCGCCCGGCAGAAACCGCTACAAAAGGGTCATGGCCGCGGATATCGGTCCATCCAGCCGGCACTTGGCATAATTTGCCTGCCTCGTCATGGTAGTAGACCCGGTCTTCTCCCCACGTGTGTCTGTAGGTTAACAGGAGGTAGGTTTTCCCATGGAGGGGGTGGAACGGATGCGTGATTTGAAAAGTTTCTGCTTCATCCTTGCATAAGGGCGCATTTGACGGTTTAGACCAAAGGCAAAATCGAAAGATGGTTTAAAACCGTACGATCGTCGTTTCTGGCCGATTATTCGGCCACCACCATGGATCGGCTCAACCGGGATTTTCTGGTCTGGGTCGACGGCTATCATCAGAAAAAACACACCGGCACGGGTCAGACGCCGCTGGCGCGATTTGCCGCCCATACCCCGTGCCTGCGGCACGCCCCGGACAATCTTCGGGATTATTTTCGCCAAACCGTCCTGCGCCGGGTGGCCAAAGACCGGACCGTCACCATCAACGGCCGGCTGTTCGAGGCGCCGGTGCGCCTGATCGGGAAACGGGTGACGCTTTTCTACCATGACGATCATCCGGAAGCCGTCGAGGTGGTGTTTAACGGACAATCCCACGGCATGATCCCGCTGGTGGATATTCATGTCAATTGTCGCGTCAAGCGGGATAAAAACAGCCAGGCCGAACTGACGCCGGCCGCGTCCCGATACCAGGGCGGCCGATTATGGGGAAACGGAGGGAACGATGAATAATCACTACCGTACCTTTTATGGTTTTACAAAGACGCCCTTTGCCGATGCGATCGGCCTGGCGGAAATCCTCAAGACGGAAGCGCTGACCGGCGTGAGCCAACGGGTGGCGTATGCGGTGGGGCTGGGTGCCGCCGGCGTGATTACCGGCGAGATCGGCAGCGGCAAGTCCACGGCCCTGCGATATGCCGTCAGTCTGCTTCATCCATCCGAATACCGCTGTCTTTATGTCATCGGTTCTTCAGGATCGATACTGGAACTCTACCGGCAACTGGCGGCCGAACTGGGAATCGAGACCGCCAGCAGCTCACGGGCGGTGCTGCTCCGGCATATCCGAAAAGGAATCGGTGAACTGGTGGAAAACCAGAAAAAAAAGATCGTGCTGATCATTGACGAGGCCTCCCTGTTGCGGCTGGATGTTTTTGCCGAACTGCATACGCTGTTGCCCATCGGCAAAGACGCCAGACCGGGGTTATCGGTCATTTTCGCCGGACACGACAGTTTGATCGACAAGCTCATGTATCGGCCCTCCCAGCCGCTGGCCTCCCGGGTGGTGGCCCGCAGCCATCTGGAAGGCGTGGACCGGGAAAAAATGGAAGCCTATATCGTACACCACCTGCGGATCGCGGGAGTGGAAAACAACCTCTATGACCCCACCGCCGTCACGGCCATTCATCAGGGCTCCGGCGGCCTGTTCCGAAAGGCCAATCATCTGGCCAGGGGCGCCCTGATCGCGGCGGCGGCGGGCCAGTCCATGACCGTATCCGCCGAGCACGTCCGCCTGGCGGCAACGGAACTGTTTTAAGGTGTCCGGTGAAACGGAGCCGGGCAATGCTGGGGAGCAACCCGGCAAGGGATAGCCGGATGTGGATGACGGTTCATCACGTCAGGGGGGCCATCCGGTCCCCCGCCACATGGATGAACCGGATTTCACCCATGCCTTAAAAAACCCATAAAATCCATTGAGCGCAGCGAATCCGTATCAAAATAAATAGGAGGAATCCTCATGTACGATGTCGACGATGAATGGGAACACGGCGAAAAAAGGGCGCAAATAATGACGATCATCCAAGACATTGTCCTGGATGCCATGATTGAAACCTTGACAAAAATCAAACAGAGAAACGACTGGATGAATCCGGCAAAGGAAACGTCTAAGGATGAAATGAAATTTTGATGAAACGCTTGCAGTCGGGGATGATTTATGCCATTCTGAAACATCCCCGGCTCAAATAATCTGAAAAATTATCAAACGGTTCCAAATAATCAGTAAATGAAAGTTTATTTAAAATGGGAACCAACAATTGGTCGGAAAGCAAGAAATCCACGATATTGGTTCTTCGAATAGCTTAAAATCATAAGATAAAATGGTGTCCATACTGAAGACGACCTTACGGAAAACTTCAAAGTCGGGGAAAATAACTGATTTACTTCATGGAAGGAATCTTGGAGGCGGCATCCAGATTCGAACCAAGAAAAATAATTGATATTATTACAAATATTTTATACCATGACAAACTTTGGACAAACCTTT
>JAHYJE010000069.1 GCA_019429105.1 Syntrophobacterales bacterium | reverse complement strand
GGGCAATCCCCGCCTTGAATACGCTTCCCCAGCGCACATCGAACAGATCAAGCTGGACGCTTGCCGCGCTGATTGCCAAGGGGCCATCCATGGTTCCCTTTCCGTACGACGTGGTCAGATCGAACGGCGCGGGAATCAATACCAAAGCAGCATCATTGGGGTCGATCATCGCCCCGAATATCCCCCCCTCCTGTGCAGCCGGCTGACCCAGCTCCAGATTGCGCAATTCCGCTTTGGTTTTTTCTGAAGTCATGCCTTGGATAATTGGGGTCAGAGTCATATTTCTCCAGGGAGAAATATGACTCTGACCCCAATTATCCTCGCCGTGTTTGTACTCGGCCGTTGCCTTTTTCGGATCCCATTCGATTTTCATAGGTCAATAATATCATCTTTATCGTTTCAAATCCATTCTTTCCTGACAACAATAACTTGAGGAGGTAATTAGGGTCAGAGTCATATTTCTCCCTGGAGAAATATGACTCTGACCCTAATTACCAAGAAGATGGATCGGTTCTTTGAAGGTTGGTTCTTTGCCCTGCCGAAAACGATTTGTCTGTGATAATGGTTGCGGACATATTTAAGGAGAAATATCTATTGATTGATTTAAAATATGCTGTATTAATATGCAAATACTTAATATAAAGGCAGGACATTTTAATGGACACTATTAAGGACAAAACAGTATCCGATCCGGTGGTCGCACGGATTGAGACCTCCCGCTTCGGACCCTTTGTCTTTCAGGTCGGCGTGGATCAGCGGGAGGCAGCGCTGCCCCTGCAACGGGTGGTCGATGCCCGGGCACGGTTCATGAGTTCCCCCCTTTCCCAGGTGGCCAAACGCTTGGAGCAGGAAGTTCTGGTGAGCAGCATCTTCAGCACCAACACCATTGAAGGGGGGACGCTGACGGAGGAACAAACCAAGGATGCCCTCGCGCTCGACCCGGTGCAGGTACAGGCCGAAGAGCAGCGCCGGGCGGTCAATATCCGTACCGCCTATGACATCGCCCAGAATTCGGCGCAGGATCCTGGCTGGCGACTGTCCGTCGATTTCATCAAGGAGATCCATGCCGCCATAACCGACGGGATCCCCCACAAGTACAATCGACCGGGCGTGCTCCGGAGCAATCCCAAGAATATCTTGACCCACGTGGGCGATGCCGCCCATGGCGGCCGTTACAAGCCGCCACAGTACGGAGGGGACATTGCGCTGTTGCTCGATCAGCTCGTCCTCTGGCAGGATCGGTTGAGCGCGGCCGAGGCGCCGGTTCTGATCCGGGCGCCGCTGATGCATTACTATTTTGAATTGATCCATCCTTTCTGGGATGGCAACGGCCGTGTGGGGCGGGTGCTCGAAGCCACGGTGCTTCATACCGCCGGCTTCCGTTATGCCCCCTTCGCCATGGCCCGCTATTACCTGGAGCGGATCGACCAGTATTTTGCACTGTTCAATCTCTGCCGCAAAGAGGCGGCAAAGAAAACGGCCTTCTCCAACACGCCCTTTGTCCTCTTCCATCTCGAGGGGATGCTGGCGGGCATCAATCGGCTCCATGACCGGGTAAACGACATGTTGGGATTGCTGCTGTTTGAAACGAGGGTCAAAAATCTGCGGGACACCAAAGAGATCAATCTGCGCCAATATGTAATACTGACCCAGGTGATGGAGCGGGGCAAACCTTTGCGGATCGAGGAGTTGCGCCGCGCCCCTTGGTATGAGGCGCTTTATGCCAAGCTCGGCGACAAGTCCAAACAGCGGGATTTACGGCAACTGCGCGAGCAGGGGCTTCTTGCTGTGGATGAGCAGGGGCTGGTGCGGCAGGGGAGTGGGTGAATAAAATGTCTAAACGATGTTGACTCCAGCCAAACTCGCCGGTAGGTATGACCCTTGGAATGTCATTCGATTTCCGATTCCGAAGTGTTATAAATCTACACGATCCGGCGCTACTTACGCGTCGACGAGGTGGCCCGCTACTTTGCCGTTTCCGACCGGACCATCTACCGCCGCATCGACATGGGGGAGCTCAAGGTGTTCAGACTGGGTGTGTGCGTCAGGATTCCGCTGGAAGAGGTTCTGGCCTTAGAAGCGCGGCAGCGGTGAAGAATCATAGGAGACGGTCCTCACGTTCCCTTGGATATTGGTAACATCAGAGCCAATTGCAAAACTATTTGTCATTCCCGAAAGCGGAGCTTAATGTACACAATGCTTCTATCGGGAATACGGTTTTTCAAGCAGTTAGAACCAGATTATGAACATTAAACTTCGTTTTCCCGCTTAAAATCATTGCGGGAATGACAGAATGTGAGAGTTTTGCAATTGCCTCATCATGTTGAATTTTACGACATACAGTCTTACACTTCCCCCCGGGGGATGTGATTTCTGCATGAAGGACAGCATCTGTTACCACAAGCAGAGAAAGTATTATTAAGTCTCCTGGCTTCACAAGGGCAAACGCTACAATATCTACCGGTACAATGGGCCGAAGTACCAATAGGAGATCGCGGAAAAGCGCCTCTCCTGCATGCAGGCGGACGTGGAGCGCTGCTTCTTCAGGATGGCTGGTCGTGTCTGACAACGCCTTCCATCGGTCATGCTATTGGCAAGAAATATTGCCTTGAGCATCTTAGTCATAAAAATTGCCTTCTAATTATTTGAGGAATATAAATACGGAACGGAAACCAAATTGGCAAATGGAGGCCAAGGTATGGACACTGAGAATGCACAAAGGATTCCGTAGTGGTGAACGTCAACGAACTGCTTGAAAAATACCAGGCATTACTCTCCGAAAACCTCGTTTTAAAGGAAGAGAACGAAACCCTGAAGGCGAGGTTAAGGCTGGTCGAGACGCCGCCGGTTCCGCAGCAAGAGCTGAACAGCCCTTCGGCCTTGTCGATAGAGGCAACAGGATTTCCGGGAAGGGAGACCCCGTCAGGATTCCTCTGCCGGCTCGACCCTCAGGAGAAAATCCGCTTGTTCATGTCCCTGTTCAAGGGACGGGAGGATGTCTATGCCAAGAGATGGCAGAACCGGGAGGGGAGGGCGGGATACGCGCCCGTTTGCCGGAACGAATGGAAAACGGGTATCTGCCGGAAACCGGCGATCAAATGTTTTGACTGCCGACATCAGACTTACGATATCTTGAACGAAAAGGTCATCGAGGCGCATTTGCGGGGAAATATCGTCGCCGGTATCTACCCCCTGCGCCGGGACGAGATGTGCCATCTGCTGGCTATCGATTTTGACGATGAGGGCTGGCAACGAGACTGCGCCACGCTCAGGGAAGTCTGCGTCGCCTTCGGCGTTCCCATGGCGCTGGAACGTTCCCGTTCCGGAAGCGGGGCGCATGCCTGGTTTTTCTTTGAAGAACCGATCCCCGCGAGCCTGGCCCGGAGGTTCGGCTTCGCCCTGCTGACCTGCGCCATGAGCCGAAGACATGAAGTGACTTTCAAATCCTATGACCGCTTCTTTCCCAATCAGGACACCCTGCCGAAGGGCGGCTTCGGAAACCTGATCGCCCTTCCGCTTCAGAAGGCGGCCAGGGAACAAGGCCACAGCGTCTTTCTGAATGAGAACTTCGAACCCTGTCAAGACCAGTGGGAATTCATGGCCAATATCGAAAAATTGTCCGAAGTCGAGATTATGGGATTGATCCCGAGGTTAAGTCCCGGAAGCGAACTGGGAGTGCTCCGAAAAGACGAAGAAGAAACCGAAAAACCGTGGGAGACGAAACGGATACGGTGGTCCGGAAACGATTTTCCGCAAGAGGTTCGGCTGGTCAAGGCGAACATGCTTTACATCGAAAAAGCAGGGATTTCACAGCAAGGTTTGAACACGCTCAAAAGGTTGGCCGCCTTCAGAAACCCGGAATTTTACAAGGCCCAGGCGATGCGCATGTCGACCTATGGCAAGCCGCCGATTATCTCGTGCTCGGAGGAGACCACGGCATACCTGTGCCTGCCCAGAGGCTGTGAAGCGGACGTTGCGAATCTGCTTGACGAAGTCGACGTCAAGACTGCATGGTCGGATCACACTTGTCTGGGAAGGCCCATCAGCGTCGCCTTCAACGGGAACCTGAGAGAGGAGCAGAACCCTGCGGCAGAAGAGATGCTGAAACACGACATCGGCGTTCTTTCGGCAACCACGGCCTTCGGCAAAACTGTCATCGCTGCGAAGCTGATCGCCGAACGAAAAGTCAGCACACTGGTCTTGACGCACCGCAGGCAGCTTCTCTCTCAGTGGACGGCGAAACTATCCGAGTTTCTGGAGATCGATGAAGCGCTGCCCGTCTTGGAGAAAAAAAGGGGGCGCAAAAAGAAGCAAAGCCTGATAGGCCAGATCGGGGCGGGTAAGTCCCGCCCGAGCGGCATCATTGACGTGGCGATTATGCAGTCCTTGAACAGCGGCGATGAGGTCAAGGAGTTGGTCAAGAATTACGGCATGGTGATCGTCGATGAGTGTCATCATGTACCGGCATTCAGTTTTGAGCAGATTCTCAAGGGCGTTCACGCAAAATACGTGTATGGCTTAACAGCCACCCCGACGCGGCAGGATGGCCATCATCCGATCATCTTCATGCATTGCGGGCCGATCAGGTACCGGGTTGACGCCAGGAAGCAGGCGGAGAAGAGACCCTTCAACCATTATGTCATTCCCCGACTGACCAGTTTCAGGGCGCCACTGGAAGAAGAAGGGAAGGAACCGTCGATCCAGCGACTTTACGCCGCCATCGTCGTGAACGAAACGAGAAATCAGCGGATTGTCGAGGACATTGTCCGTTGCTTTCGAAGTGGCGGCAATGCCCTGGTGCTTACCGAGAGAACCGCCCATGTGGCCTTGCTGGCCGCGAAGTTGCGAGAACAGATCCCCGACGTGATTGCGTTGACCGGCGGTAAAGGGGCGAAAGAGACGCGGGAAACGTTGGCAAAGGTCTCTACCGCTCCGGCTGACAGGCCCCTGACGCTGATCGCCACCGGGAGATATATCGGCGAGGGATTCGACGAGCCCCGCCTGGATACGCTTTTTCTGGCCATGCCAATCTCCTGGAAAGGAACGCTCCAACAGTACGCGGGCCGGCTTCATCGGCTCTATGAAGGCAAGCGGGAGGTTCGGGTCTATGACTACATTGACGTCCATGTCCCCATGCTGGAGAAGATGTACCACCGGCGGCTGACCGGTTATGCCGCGATCGGATACAAAGCGAGAGCGGAAATCGTTTCCGGTGGAGCGATAGACATTATTTTCGATAACACAACATTCCTGTCGGTTTACCAAAATGATCTCGTGACTGTGGCTCGGGAAATCCTGATCGTTAGCCCCTTCGTCACGCGAAGACGCGTTTCGCAGATGCTCCCCTTGTTGGTCGCCGCGCGGGAACGAAATGTCACGGTGGTGGTCGTTACAAGACCGGCATCCGATTTTCGGGAGAAAGACCGGGCATCTCTGGAAGAAACACTGTCCCTATTCCACGCCGCCGGTATCAATGTAATGTTCAAATCGAACATTCATCAGAAATTTGCGATCTTCGATCAGAAAATCGTTTGGTATGGGAGCATCAACCTCTTGAGCTTCGGCCGTTCGGAAGAGAGCATCATGCGATTAGAAAATCCGAATATTGCTGATGAGTTGCTTGGAAGCATTCAGAAATGAGTGAGGAAAAACTTATTCACTCACGAAATCATAGAGGTCGCTCGATGCGGAGAATAACGACCATAATATCCGCAAAATATGCGGACATTATGCTTGCCTCTGCGGAGAATCTGCGGCATAATGTCCTCCAAGGGTGTTGAAGATTATGGACTACATCTACCAGAGAAAAGGATGGCCTAAGATGACCTGGGATGCCGAGCGGCTGGCCGGGCCCCTCGCCGGCGTCCGTCATCGGCAGGGGCGCCTCATCGGGCGGATGGAAGGCTTGGGCTTTTCGCTCCGCAATGAGGCGGTGCTTCAGACGCTGACCGAGGATGTGCTCAAGTCCAACGAGATCGAAGGTGAAAAGTTAGACCGGGACCAGGTGCGCTCCTCCATCGCCCGGCGGTTGGGGCTCGACGTCGGGGGCCTCGTGGCGGTGGACCGCCATGTCGAGGGGGTGGTGGAGATGATGCTCGACGCCACGGGACATTATGCCGATCCCTTGACCAAGGAGCGGCTCTTTGGATGGCATGCGGCCCTCTTTCCCACTGGCCGCAGCGGGATGACCAAGATCGCGGTCGGCCGTTGGCGTGACGTTCAATCCGAGCCCATGCAGGTGGTGTCCGGTTCGATCGGCAGGGAGAAGGTCCACTATCAGGCCCCGGAGGCCCAGCGGGTACTTGGGGAGATGGATGCATTCTTGAAGTGGTTTAACGAACCCCCGGCGATCGATCTGGTTATGGCGGCAGGCCTGGCCCATTTTTGGTTTGTGACGATCCACCCCTTTGAGGACGGCAATGGCCGGATTGCCCGGGCGATTGCCGATATGGCCCTGGCGCGCTCGGAGAACAGCCACCAGCGTTTTTACAGCATGTCGGCGCATATCCGCCTGGAGCGAAACGCCTATTACGAGGTGCTGGAAAGGTCCCAGCAGGGCGGCCTGGACATCACGTCTTGGCTGGAATGGTTCCTGGGTTGTCTGGATCGCGCCATCGATGGCGCGGAAGTGGTTCGGGCCGGCATCTTCGAGCAGGCCCGTTTCTGGGAGTCTCAAGCCAAGAAACCCTTCAATGAGCGGCAGCGGCTGGTCCTCAATCGGATCTTCGATGGTTTCGAAGGCAAGCTGACCTCTTCCAAATGGGCCAAGCTCGCCAAATGCTCGCAGGATACTGCCTTTCGAGATATCGATGCTCTGGTGAAGCGCGGGGTTCTGGTGAAGGAGCCGGGCGGAGGGCGAAGCACCAGCTATGCCTTGGCGGTTCACGCCTCATCGCCAAGCTAACCCGTTGGGCGATTTTATCCAATCCGAAAGGGCCGGCGACGGATTCCCAACACCGTGAAATGCTCCCGCGTGTTGATGCGGCAAAGATAATTAGGGTCAGAGTCATATTTCTCCCGGGAGAAATATGACTCTGACCCTAATTACCTTTGAGCCGCCGAAGCAGGAGCCGCCGAAATCGGGCCAGGTAAAGCCGCTTTCGACACAACAGCAGGCTGCGATTGTTTCCCTTGCAACGAAGGTGGGGGTAGATAACAGTGCCGTGATTCGATAC
>JAHYJE010000068.1 GCA_019429105.1 Syntrophobacterales bacterium | reverse complement strand
GATTCAGCGGGAAACCGCGAACCGGCTGAAAGAGGCCGGGGTGGACCAGGTATTGATGGATGTCATCGGCGCTGAAAACACGATCCGCGAAGTTTGTCACCTCACCCGGAAACCCGATGATTATCTGCAATCCATGCTCTACTGCCGCGACGCGGGCTTACAGATCGCCCCCCATGTCGTAATTGGCCTGCACTTCGGTCAAATCCGGGGGGAAGAGCGGGCGCTAGAGATGATCAGAAAGGCTGATCCCGAAACAATCGTTCTGGTTATTCTGACCCCGGCACGCGGAACCGCGATGGCGGGGATTCAACCGCCAGCGCTGGATGAAGTGGCCCGAATCATCGCAACCGCACGGATTTTAAATCCCTCTACACCGATCACCCTGGGTTGCGCGCGACCGCCGGGCAATTACAAACGACGGGCGGAAAGGACAGCGATAGATTGCGGAGTGAACGGGATCGCTTATCCAGATGAAACAACCGTTAATTATGCGCAAAGCCGGGGGCTCAAGGCGCTCTTTACGGAGGAGTGCTGCAGCCTGCTGGGGAGAAGAACAGGCAGCGGCCCAGGGAGATCAATTGAAGGCGGAAAGCGCAAAGAAATCGATCAGCCGCGGCCTGTAAAAACTTGACAGCCCCGGAACAAGGCCGGTTACTGCGGCGAAACCTCCCGGTCCTCGCTCAGCGCATGCCGGTGATCGACGGCGTCACCGCGCGGGGGTCACGAGTGGGCCAGCGGCCGCTCTCCACCTGCGCAAGGAAGTCGCCGACGATCGCGTTAAACATCCCCGGCTCCTCCACGTTAATGCCGTGACCGCAATTCGGCATGACCACCATGGCCGCCGCCGGGATGTTCTGCTTCAGCAGAATCCCCGGCGTCAGGCAGGGCCAGTCCTCGTCACCCATCATGATCAGCGTCGGCACACTCAGCGCCTTCATCTGATCCACCAGGTTGTAAAGCGACGGCCGTTCGCGCTGGCAGCCAAGCATCGTATTGGCCGACCCGGCGGCGGAATGGCCGGCCAGCAGGCGCTTGAATTCGGCGAAACCGCGCGGGTCCTTGTTCTCGAACTGCACGCGGGTAGGGCCGTACGCATATTGGTCCGCAAAGGCGGCCATCCCTTGGCTCTGGATGAAGGCGGCGATCGTCGAAGCCTCGGTGCGAAACTGCTCGCGCTGCGACGGCTCGGCGCCGTAGCCGCAGCCGCAGACGGTGAGCGAGCGGGCGCGCTCCGGATGGCGGAAACCGAAGTGCAGCACGGCGAAACCACCCATCGACAGGCCGACTGCATGCGCGCGCTCAATGCCGAGATGATCGAGCACTGCGGCAATATCGTCGGCGGCGCGGTTCTGGGAATAGCAGGAGACCGCCTCCGGCACGTCGGAGGGCGGATAGCCGCGCGCATTATAGGCGATGGCGCGATAGCGCCTGCCGAAACACCTGATTTGCTGCTCCCAACTGCGTTGGTCTCCGGCGAATTCATGCACAAAGATCACCGGCACGCCTGATCCGGTCTCCTCGTAATAGAGTTTCACCCCGTCGTCCGTGACTGCGTATGGCATCTTTTTTCCCCCCCCGGAATTTGCTTTTTCGGCGGGCCGAGTATATGAAAACGGCTTATATGTGTCAAGGTCATTTATGTTGGTGGCACGGTAATTTTGTTCTAACTGACAAGCTGGAAGGAAATGCGCGATATTGAGGTATGAGAGAAACGCAAAGGATCAAAACTAAGGATGGTCAGGCTTCACATGCCTGTTTAACGAGGGAATCCCGGGTTTAAGCGTGTACGAAGAGCGTGGTTTGGCCCTTACCCTGCTTAAAGGAGCGTCTCAGGGTATGTTTTGGCATCTTACGGACAAAAATCAGCAACCCGAAGAGATTAATGTACGGGGCGGGAGTTTTTTGTCATTTTCAAATAATCCAGCACTTGGCGGACATTGCGCGCGAGTTGTCTCATTTTTTGAGCAACGCTGCGAGCGCCTGTAGCTTTGATGAGAGAAACTGCGAAACGTCTCAGTCTGGAGATGTTCTCAGGCCCGTATCCGGTTCGTATCCGGCTGCGATCCTCGTCGTAGTTCCAGTCAATGATGTAATGGCAACTGTTTTCGATGCACCAGTGCCCCCGGTTGACGGCAAGGATACTTTCCGGATCGGCTTGTTCGGGCGTTTGGCTGGTTATTCCATAGACGGTCTCGCAGGAGTATTTGCCTGTTTTCTTTCGAGTTATTTCTCGTTGGATGCAGAATATCTGTCCGACATGAGGAAATTGGAGATAGTCGTTTAGTTCGGCAGTAGTCCAGATTTTTCTGATTTCTATTCTGCCGTGATCGGCAGGCGAGCAAGCAACGAAATCGGGTTCCTTGCGGTCTTTGAAGTCAAAGGCAATGTCGTCCAAAAGCGAGGATTGATTATTTTTTACTGTGAAGTGGTAGTGGGCATGTTTTTTTTCGACAAGGTATCGGGCAAAATCCCTTTGGGTCAAAAGGGCGTCGGCCGTGATTATTTTATTTTCGATATCGATGGCATCAAGCATTGGAGAGGCAGTTTTAATTTCGTTTGTGCGTTTTACCTCTTGTTCGGATACGGGGATGGTTCCTACTTTTTTTGGGTGTAGCAGGCCTTGGTTTGGTGTCCAATCGCGCTCATGATGTGAGCCTGATATCCCTGTTTGTCTATGGCGTTGCACATGGTTTTGCCGTCAATGGCCAACGCATTGTCATTTTTGCCATATTTTTGATTCCATTGCTGAATGGCGCGGTCGATATGGACAGGATCGACACGTATCAGGACAGCGCGGATGGTATTGAGACTCGGCACGATGTATTTGTCGTTTTGGTATCGGCAGCCAAAGCGTTTCCTTGCTTTTTCCTGAAGACTTTGCGCCCAATCGGCAATGGCCAGATAGCCGCGCATGCCGCACAAGGTCGCCCCAGCGGCAATGGCTAAGATGGTGGAAATTTTATGCCGTCGTCCTTGAACTCGACGGGGATCAGGGACACCGGTAAAAAAGTCGCGGAGAGATTCCATTTCTTGGGCGCTGATCATCATTTTCTTGCCTCCTGTACGATAATTTGGTTCGATCACTGGTTGGGACAACAATGTTTGGGCATTGGAAATCAACGGCTTGACAAAAACCATTTTGGGGGAGTCGGCAATCGCACTGTAACCTTTTTTGATTCGCCTAAAACCCTTGGTGTTGCCTGCATAGATCCAGTTATCAGCCTTGTAGATGGTCCCGTTGAACCTCTGCGGGTCCACGAATGTTTCCAGCAGAACAAGCGGATGACCAAAAGCAGTCTGCCAATCGCTCGGCAATCTCTTGCGGGATAATGATAGAATGCGCGAAGCCAGATTGGGGAAATGCAAGTCAGGCAGAATCAGGAAACGGCTGTTATTGGTAATCAGCTTCAGTCGGTCGTACTGATGATGAAAATCCCATCCGATCCACCGATCCCTTGATGCACACTTCAGCGCTGGAGCGGAAAAACTTAGAAGAGCCACCCATTGTTCGCCATGAACGGCAATATGCCACAGCGTCTCGCTGATCTTGGGAAGAGCGCCCAGATAATGATGTTCCTGCATCAGTTGGCTAAAACGTTGCTCTTCAAATGGAAGAACAATCCGGACAAGGACTTCGGACAGGTTAAACAAAGATATTCCCCCTTGATGAAGTGTAATCCGGCTGACGGTATACTTCATTTGAAGGCGCCTGTCCAGCTTTTTCTCTATGTATATAATTTAATTAGTGTTGTTTGAAAGAATGAAAACACCCTGTCAAGGCAACAAATCCCCTTGACACATAAGGCTCTCTGCCGTATGCTTTAAACATGCAAGAAAATTGGAGTGGCGATCTGCGTTCCAGGAGAACATTTATGAAGTCTTCTGCATCAACCCGGGAAATGCGTCGGCTATACCGAACCATGGTGACCATCCGCGGTTTTGAAACATTGGCTGGCGAGCTGTTTGCCGCCGGCAAGATCCCCGGATTCATTCACCTTTCCATTGGCCAGGAGGCGTCGTCGGTGGGCGTCTGTTCGGTGCTTCGACCGGATGACTATATCGTCACAACCCACAGGGGGCATGGCCACGTAATCGCCAAAGGCGGGAACCTGAAGAAGATGATCGCCGAACTCGTCGGCCGCAAGACGGGGTACTGCAAAGGGAAAGGCGGCTCCATGCATATCGCCGACTTTTCATTGGGCATCCTGGGGGCCAACGGCGTGGTGGGCGGCGGCTTCCCCATTGCCATCGGGGCGGGGTTGTCGATCAAACTCCGCCGCACCAATCAGGTGGTTGTCTGTTTCTTCGGCGACGGCGCTTCGAACCGCGGCACTTTTCACGAGGCGATGAACATGGCCTCCATCTGGAAACTCCCCATCCTGTTTGTTTGCGAGAACAACTGCTACGCCTCGACCACGCCGACAACCTATGCCTGTTCCGCTGCCGATATCGCCGCCCGCGCCGCCGGCTACAATATCCCCGGGGTAACTGTTGACGGCAATGATCTCCTTGCTGTCCATGAAGCTGCCGGCCAGGCGGTCGAGCGGGCCCGCCGCGGCGAAGGCCCTACCCTTCTTGAAAACAAGACCTACCGGCGCCGCGGCCATTTCGAGGGAGATCCGCAAAAATATCGGACGCAGGCGGAGGTGGCCGAATGGGAGAAAAAAGACCCCCTGCTCCGCTTTGCTTCCATCCTGAAGAAGAAAAAGCTTCTGACCGGCGAAATGGAAAAAGAGATCCGGAAACAGGTCGATGACGAGTTAACAGAGGCCGTCGCTTTTGCCGAACAGAGCGAGTGGCCTGCTCCCGAAGAGGCCCTGGAGGACATGTTCGTCAATCCATAGAAAAACGGAGAATATCCCATGACGGAAAGGATTTTAAACTGTGCTGCCGCGGTTTGCGAGGCGCTCACCGAAGAGATGGCCCGGGATGAGGCGATCTTCATCATCGGCGAGGATTTGGTGGCGCATGGGGGCATTTTCGGTCAGTTCAAAGGCCTGCCGGAGAGGTTTCCCGGCCGGGTCATCGACTCCCCCATCTCCGAATCCTGCATCGTCGGGGCCGGACTGGGTGCGGCTCTGACCGGCATGCGGCCGTTCGTGGATATGCACTTCGCCGATTTCGTCACCTGCGCGATGGACGAGATCGTCAATCAGACGGCCAAAATCCGTTATATGTTCGGCGGGCAGGTGAAGGTTCCTCTCGTGATCTGGGCGCCGGACGGCGCGGGATTGAGTGCGGCGGCTCATCATTCCCAGTCGCTGGAGAGCTGGTTTGTCCATGCGCCGGGATTGAAGGTGGTCGTCCCCAGCGAACCGGCCGACGTGAAGGGGCTTCTGAAGGCGGCGATCCGCAGCGACGACCCCGTCATCTTCTTCCAGCACAAGAAACTTTTTGCCCGGGAAGGCCCCGTACCGGAAGGCGAACATATTGTCCCCTTGGGCAGGGCGGCCGTCAAGCGCCCCGGCAGCAGCGCGACCATCCTGACCTATGGGTCAGGGTTCTACATGAGCATGGAGGCGGCCCATGAGCTTGCCGGCATGGGCATCGATGCCGAGGTCATCGACCTGCGAACCCTGAAACCTCTCGATTTTGAAACCATTGCCGCTTCGATCCAAAAAACAAACCGGGCGGTGGTCGTTCATGAGGCCTGTCTCTCCGGCGGATTCGGGGCCGAGGTGTCGGCCCGGATAAACAGTGAACTGTTCGATTATCTGGATGCGCCGGTCCTGCGCGTGGCCGCCAGGGATGTACCCATGCCATTTTCACCGCGTCTGGAGAACTTCGTTTTGCCCAAGATCGAAGATGTGGTGAACGCGGTGCGTGCCGTCACCTACCGGCAGAGGTGAAAAGGGCGCGCCGTTTGGCAGAGGGTTGTTTGAAAACCGACAAGATTGATTTCGTTATCATTGCCTATGTCTGGATTTACGCAAGTTTATAAGACCATTATCGATTGTCTTCCCGATATCGTGTTTGTTGTTGATGAGGGCGGATGTGTTGTTGATGTCAATAAAGCCGGGCAGGTTTCAGGTATTGTTCCCTCCTCCCTTTTGGGCAAACCATTAACGCAAATCTTCTCTTGCGCAGCGTTGCCGGATGTAACCGATACCCGGGATCAAGGTGATTATGAATGCGAATGGAACGGTCGCAGCTATTTGGCAAACTATCGAAAAATCAGGCCTGATGATCATGTGCCGTTCAAGCTGCTCATCCTTCGCGACATATCGAAAATAAAATTGCTGGAAAAAACCAACGACGATTTGTATGACGCCTTCAAATTCTCTCATGACGGGATGTTTATCTCCGATAAAAACGGGGTGGCAAACAAATACAATGAAGCCTATTGCCGCATTACAGGGATCAGTGCCGAAGAAATCATGGGCATGTCTATGCCGGAAGTCATTGATAAAGGATACATATCGGAATCGGCGACCCTCAAAGCCCTGCAACCCCGGCAACCCGCGACAACCATGCCGGAGTTGAAAAGCGGCAACAAGGTGATTATTACGTCGACGCCCGTATTTGATGAAAATAACAATATCGTCAGAATAGTATCAAACGTCCTTGATATCACTGAACTATTGGCGATGAAAGACCAGCTGGAGCAGGTGAAGGAACTGTCGGAACGCTATTATTCCGAAATCATCCTTTTGCGGAGTGAATACCTGAATGTCGATGGATTTATTACTGAAAGTCCCAGCATGAAGACTATTGTTTCAACCGCCTTAAAGGCAGCGGTAACGGATACGGTCGTCCTCATTACGGGAGAGTCGGGTTCCGGCAAGGAAGTTCTGGCAAGAATGATTCATAACAACAGCGAGTTCAAAACGGGACCGTTTGTTAAAATAACCTGCAGCGCCATTCCGGAAAACTTGCTGGAAAGCGAACTGTTTGGATACGAAAAAGGGGCATTCACCGGCGCCGGAAAAGATGGAAAGATCGGACTGTTTGAAATTGCTTCCGGGGGAACGTTGTTTCTGGATGAAATCGGGGAACTTCCCTTGATCATGCAGACAAAATTGCTCGGGGCCTTGCAGGATATGAAATTTACCCGGGTGGGAGGAACGAAAGAAATCGAACTGATGGCCCGGATCATCGTGGCTACGAATAGAGAACTGGAAGAGATGGTCCTGAATCATCAATTCAGAAAGGACTTGTTTTATCGAATCAATGTTGTAGGTCTCAAAATTCCTCCCCTGGTTGAAAGAAAGGATGAAATCTTTCCCCTTGTAGACCATTTTCTCCGGAAGTTTAATGATAAATACAAAACGTCCAACACAATATCACCGCAAGTCATGAATGCATTTCTGAATTATGCTTGGCCCGGCAATATACGAGAGTTGGAAAACCTGATGAAACGCCTGATTATTTTGGCGCCGAACGAGCGAATAACGATGGATATGCTGTCCGATGTATTTTGCGATAGAGCAAACATCCCCGGTTGCCAGGAAAACCAAAGCGTTGGGCTGAAAGTTATCCTGGAAAATGTTGCACGACGATTATTCCAGGATTTCTTAAAGAAGGGATACAGCAGCTATAAAATGGCAAAGGAATTAGGTATTAACCAGTCTACGGTCATAAGAAAAATGAAGAGATTGGGAGTAAATATTGCGTCGATGCCAAATTCCATTGGTGATGCATAACGGCATCGGCTGTTGGAATTATTTGAATTAAAAGGAAATCTCTTGCCCGCTTGGAGGGGAATCCATCTCTCACTGTGTGGAGATCATGCATTGCTGAATTGGATTCGGTTGCAGATATCGTGCATGGCCGGTGTTTTCGGTGCCTTCGGGCGATGGCACGGTAGTTGCTCTTTGCGATTGACAAACCAGAGCGGCATTCTTCAATCTTGTTGGACATTTTCGATCCAGACAGTTCACTTTTGACGGCACAGATTCACCCCGGTTTCACAGTATTTCGGGTTTGCCTTCAGCAGTGAAAATAATGCTCATGGAAGAGGTAACCCACGGTAGACAATAAGGCAAGATTTCTATCAGCGGGAGGGACATGTGGCCGTTTGGTTGCAGCGAGGCTGCGGCCCGGCACTGACCTGATCGGCGGGATCATGGCCGTCTGCCGCTTCCACAACATCAAGCAGGGCTATATCAGTTGTGTGATCGGCAGCCTGAAAC
>JAHYJE010000067.1 GCA_019429105.1 Syntrophobacterales bacterium | reverse complement strand
ACATAAATCCTTGGTGTCAAGTAGGCGCTGGAACCTGAAAAATGGTCCCAGCGCCTCTTCAAATAGCGCTTTAGACCGTACATTTTCAAACCGCCAAATTTAGGACATTTTCACGCCGCCGCCAACAAAACCATTTGTCATTCCCGAAAGCGCAGCTTAATGTCCATAATGTCTCTATCGGAAATATGGTTTTTTCAAGCAGTTAGAACCATATTATGAACATTAAACTTCGTTTTCCCGCTCAGAATCGTTGCGGGAATGACAAGAATGGGGAGTTTTGCAATTGCCTCAATCGAGAGGGATTGGCGTAATTCCCGCAGGAATGGGCAGCGTGAATGATTCATCATGATCGGCGAGTTGCTGGATTTCTGTATATGTTATTTTTAGCGCTGAAGTTGTTTGCCCCGTGATCGTAATGTGTTGTGGTAAATAATACCCCTCTGTCCGCAGATGCTTCTCAAAAACAGCCTCGTAGATTTTGACTCCGTTTTTTGCGAAAGCCGTTTTCACTATTCTGTTTATTGCTGGATCAATCCAGAGGGACAGGCGCCCATTATCATTTTTTTCTTGATCGATGCGGTAGAGGTTTTCTTCCTGACGGCCCGTCCTGGTTTTTTCTTTTGCTTCGTTATCCGGAGGAAGGCCCAGAAGCAGCGAGACAAGTTCCGACGCACTGACATAAATATGTAGGAATTTAGATATATTATGGGGGGTGGCAGCGCCTGTGTAGAAGGAACCCTTTGCCGGCGTAAAGATCCTCATTTCGCCCGCCGTCAGTGAGATGAAGAAATCGGGAGGCCCGATCAGGGGAATGGATTCCAGCCTGAGAGAAGCGGGCCTTTGAATCATCAGAGCGGCCTTCAGCGGGTATCTTTTACCCTCATCGCTTATTTCTATTTTTGCCGTTGCCGTTATCGCGCCAGCTTCAATATCGGTTCCTGCTGCTCGTAAAGCGGCCTCCGGAGAGTCGTACGCCGTCGAATAGCTCACTATTTGTTGGCGAGCGGCGCATCCGGAAAGGGCAACCCCTGCGATAACAAGCAAAATCAAGGCACGTTTTATCGGTATGTTCTTTGTGTAATGTGGTCTGGCCATCTTTTTACTGTCAATGGTTTTTAGAGAATCGTCTGCCTGGTTATTTGCCTTTCAGATCGGCCGCTTTCTGCTTCAGCTTTTCATCGCCGGGGTTTAGCTGGAGGGCCTTTTTGTAAGTTTCAGCGGCTTCCGGAATCGCTCCGCTTTGTAAATAGACGTCCCCCAGGTGTTCAATAATAGCGGCGTCTTCAGGCAGCAGCGAGGCGGCTTCCTTGAGATAGCGTATCGCCTCGGCAAATTGATTTTTTCGAAACAGCACCCATCCCAGCGAATCAATCATGTAGCCGTTTTGCGGCCTTAAAACGAGGGCTCTGCGGATCATTTGCTCTGCTTCGTCCAGATTTAATCCCCTGTCCGCATACATATAGCCGATGAAGTTCAGCGCTTCCGGATGGTCTGGGTCAAACTCGAGCACTTTTCGCATGGCCTTTATGCTTTCTTCGAAACGGTTCGTTTTTTCAAAAAGAACCCCGAGGTTGAAATAAAGTTCGGTACTTGCAGGATTGACTTCCATCCCCTCCCGGAGAACAGCCTCCGCCTCTGGATATTTTTGCTCATCGCCGTACACCGAGGCGAGAAAGGCGTACAGGCCGGAGGCATCTTTCTTGCTTTTGATTGCATCCTTCAGTGATGCAATGGCCTTTTGAGTTTTCCCCTGTTTTTTAAGGATTGCGGCAAGACGAATTCGGGTTTCGATAAACTGTCCCGAAGAGGGTGGGATTTTTTCCATTGTTTCGATTGCCTTGCGATAATCCCCGGACTCCCCATAGGCGGCGCCCAGCAGGTACAGAAGACTGCTGTCCGTGGGCGATTCCTTCAGCAAGGGCACTAATTTTGCGATAGCCTGTTCATGATTCCCCTGCTCAAGCGCAAGCAGGCCCAGTGCCGTTTGCGCCTCCCTGTTTGCCGGGTCAAACTTCAGGATGGCCGTAAAGGCGCTTTGGGCATCATCATACTGCTCCTGCTGGAGGTAGAGATGTCCTAACTTGAGCAGAACTCGGACGTTATGGGGGGAAAGATCAACGATTTTTCTGTAAATCTCGATTGCCGAAAGCATCTTCCCCTGTTTTTCATAGAGCATGGCCAAATCGATCATAATCGACTCGGATTTCGGGTTTAGAGCGAGAACTTTTTTGAATTCGCTTTCCGCCTCGTCATAACGCTTCATTTCCGCCAGGACCTTCGCCAGATAAAAATGACCCATGAAGTTTTCAGGTTCCACTTTGAGGAGCTTCCTGAAGGATGTTTCCGCCTCAGCAAATTTTTTTATTTCCGCGAGATTTAATCCGAGATAGAAAAGGGCGCCGGTGTTTTTGGGGTTGAGTTCGACTACCCTTTTGTATTCGCCCGAGGCTGCTTCATATTTTCCGCTGCTCATAAAGAAGCTGCCGAGCAGCATGCGGATATCGACATCGTCGGGATGGTCTTTGAGCGCCTGCAAACATAAACCGATCGCCTTGTCGGCATCCCCTTTTGCCATGTATAAAGACGCTATGTCTTTCGTCAGCCAAACGGCGGAAGAATCGAGACGAAGCGTTTCTTCCAGTTCCCGGATGGCCTCATCCGGCTTATCGCTTAAGGTGTAGAGCACGCTCAGGCTGTAGTGAAACCCCGCGCCTCCGGTTGAAATCTTCGGGACCGGCGGCGCCGCTGCGTCTTTTGCCTCTGCGGGGGAAAAGACAGCTGTAAACAGAAACATCAATAAAAAAATTGCGTGAAAAATTATTTTCATGACAGAAATATCCTTATTTTTTATTTTGGATTGCCAAGGCAACGGCTTAACTCAACAATCTGGATGCCCTCTTTTTCCCACAGGGGCAGGACATCCTCTATCGCCCTGATCGTATCGGCGTGGGGGTGTCCAATCAAAAGCAGGGGTTTCCCATCGGCTTTTGTTTTCCGGGCGGCTGCTTGGCGCAGGGTTGCAAGCGTTGACTCATAGCCGTTTTCATGGTCAATGAAAATGTCCCTGGCGGCGAAACGGACGCCGGCTTCAGCAGCCGCTTCCCTTCCCCGGGAGCGGGGCGATGTCCGGCTGTCCACAAAATACAAATTCCGTTTTTTCAGTTCCTCCATAACCGTTTTCAGTCGCAATGCATCTTCCATAAACCGCGACCCCATGTGGTTGTTGACCCCTGATGCATGAGGAACGGCAGCAAAATTTTCATTAAGCTGCCGGAGAATTTGCGCTTCGTTCATGTCGGCCATCAGAGCGCCTGCCCCGGGAGATTGCTTGGGGTAGGAAAGGGGTTCCATAGGCAAATGCAGGAGGATTTCCCTCTTTCCCTGATACAAAAATCCCGCAGCTTCTGCGGCATGGGGGGTGTGAGGAAGAACAGCAAAGGCGATCGGCGCCGGAATTTCGGCCAGCTTCTTTAATGCCCGCATATCAAAACCGATATCGTCGATTATTATCGCGACCTGCCTGTACGGTTTTTTTTCAGGGGGCATGGGAGAAATATGTTCTTTGGGGGCGGTGTACTCCTTCCTGCCTTCTTCGGGCGGCTCAGGTTTCTCCGTGCTTCTAAACCGTTCCAGCAAAAGAAACGCTGCGGCAATAAGCGCTGCCGCGATAATTACGGTTAAAACGGGAAAACGTTTCATCCTATTTTTTGTCAGACAAAATGATCAAGCCTTTCAGGATATCTATAGCGCTCTTAAGCTGGTTGTCGTTGTCAAGAGAGTCTTCTAACTTCTTTTCCCCCTCGCTTTTGGCGTCTTTCTCAGTTTTTTCATTGGGCGACTTTATATGTCCCTTTAAATCCTTTTCCCGGAACGAATGATTTTCCACGGGTTCTTTCTCATCTTTTTTCTCTTCCGTTTTGGCAATCAGTTTAACCGCGATGTCCGGGGTGATCCCCTCCGCCTGGATGGAGCGGCCATTGGGGGTGTAGTATTTGGCTGTAGTCAGCTTCAGCGCGGAGCCCCCTTCCAGCGGAATCACCGTCTGGACGGAGCCCTTGCCGAAGGTTTGCGTCCCCAGAATGATTGCCCGTTTGTTGTCCTGCAAGGCGCCGGAAACGATCTCGGCGGCGCTCGCCGTTCCCTCGTTGACGATAACGACAATCGGGCAGGTGGGCTCATCGCCGCTGTCTTTTGCGGTCGCCTTGCTTTCCATGTTTTTCGAGCGGCCCCTTGTTGAAACGATTACTCCTTTCTTTAAAAAGGCGTCCGAAACCTCGATGGACTGGTTGAGCAATCCTCCCGGGTTATTTCTCATATCAATGACAATTCCGGATAGAGGTTTGGTCTTCGCTTTTATTTCCTTTATCGTCTTCAGCAGATCGTCTCCTGTATGTTCCTGAAACGAGGCGATTCGGATGTATCCGATATTTCCATTATAAATTTTTGATTTTATGCTTTTAACCACAATGATGTTTCTGGTCAGCTCGATGTCGAGCGGTTTTGCCAGCCCTTCGCGCATGATCGTGATTGTCACCTTTGTTCCCTTGACGCCCCGGAGTTTCTTGACGGCCTCCATGATCGTGATGTCTTTTGTCGAATCTCCATTGATTTTGATGATCTGGTCGGCTGACTTGACCCCGGCTTTGTAGGCAGGGGTGTCTTCGATCGGGGAGACAACGGTGAGGACATCCTTGACCAGCGTGATTTCAATGCCAACCCCTCCGAAACTGCCGCGTGTCTCAACTTCAAGCTCCTTGTACATATCCTCGGTCATAAAACTGCTGTGCGGATCGAGGGATTTGATCATCCCGTTGATGGCGCCCTGGAGGAGTTTTTCGGCAGAAACCGGTTCCACATAGTTCTTTGCAACCATGTCCAAAACCTCGTTGAAGGTTTTCAGGCTTTTATAGGTGCTGCGGTCGATCGCTGAAACCTGGCGGTCGCCGTAGGGTCCCAGCAGCATGAGCAGGATTACGATTAAAAATGAAGTCTTTTTGCTGAAAATGGGGTTCATCTGTACATCCTCCGTAGGGAAATCACTTTATAACAAACGAACGGAACGATATCATCTTTTATATAAGAAATGCCATTATTTTTTAGGGATGACTGAAATGAGCGCAGTTCATCTAAATAGTGTGGGTGGGAAGGAATCAATCCATACTGCCCTTTCTCAGATTATGTTTGATCATCTTGAGCTGCAGACCCTTGCGGCTCAAACCAAGCTTTTCTGCCGCCCTCGTTACATTTCCGTCGCATTCTTCAAGGCAGCGGGTAATGATCTGTTTTTCCATCTCCTCCATGTGACTCTTCAAGGCGTCATGCGGAGTTTCATCCGGAGCTGGGGAAGGATTGAAGCCTTGCCTCGACTCCGGATTCAAGATATCCGGTGGAACTATTTCCGTTGTGATAACAGAACTATCGGCCATCAATACCAGACGTTCCATAAGGTGTTCCAGCTCTCGGATGTTTCCGGGCCAACTGTGGGCAAGCAGGGAAGCGCTAACCTCGGGGGAGAGCTCCAACACCTTTTTCCCCAGTTTCAGATTGGATTTTTTGAGAAAGTGCTCGGCCAGCGGCAGGATATCGTCTGGTCTCTCCCGGAGCGGGGGAAGATGGATGGGGAAGACGTTGAGCCGATAGTACAAATCCTCCCGGAAACGTCCCTCCTTGATCTCCTCCGGAAGGTTTTTGTTTGTGGCCGTAATCAGGCGCACATCGACGGCGATTGTTTTCAAGCCGCCTACCCGCTCGAAACTCTGATCCTGAATGGCCTGGAGCAGCTTTGCCTGCACCTCCCTCGGTATTTCCCCTACCTCGTCCAGAAAAAGAGTGCCCCTGTGGGCCAGTTCAAATCTGCCCGGCTTGGTGGTAACGGCGCCGGTGAACGCCCCTTTTTCGTAACCGAAGAGTTCGCTTTCCACCAGATTCTGGGCGATCGCGGCACAGTTTATTTTTATGAAAGGTTGTTTGCTGCGGGAACTGTTGGTGTGAATCGCCCGGGCTATCAGCTCTTTGCCGGTTCCGGTCTCCCCGGTTATCAAAACGGTGGTTTCGGTCGGGGAAACCTTTTGGACGATTCTGAGTATTTCGGACATGCGGCTGCTTGTGCCGATGATGCGGTACTGATCGACATCCCCCTCCGGCGGCGGCAGGCAGCGGTCGTCGAGCTGCCTGGTCTTGACCGCCTTGAGGATGATCGTTTTGAGTTCATCCTGCTCAAAGGGCTTGGTGATATAGTCGAAGGCGCCCTTTTTCAGGGCATCGACGGCGCTGGACACGGTGCCGTAGGCGGTCAGGATGATGACCGGCATGGCATTGTCGTATTGCAGAATCTTCTGAAGGAGTCCCATGCCGTCGAGACCGGGCATCTTCAAATCGGTCGCGACGACGGATAGCTGCTTTTCCTTCAAGATTTTCAGGGCTTCCTGGCTATTGGCCGCCGTGAAGACCTCATAGCCTTCTTTCTTCAGCATGGCCGCGAGGACAAGCCTCATATTAAGTTCGTCGTCAACGACGAGAATTTTTGCCGGCTTAATCACGATTTATTGATTCCTCCTTGGTTGACTGCATGCGCCGATAGTTCGATTTGATGAGTTGCCTTTAACCTTAATTTCCCCGCTAATGAACCGTTTCGAGACGAATATAGAAGATTGTGCCTTTCCCCACTATTGATTTGACGCGGATTTTTCCTCCGTGATTCATTATTATCCGCCGACAGACGGCCAACCCCAAGCCGGTTCCCCGCTCCTTGGTAGTAAAAAAGGGCGTGAAGATCTGCCTGATTGTCTCGCGCGGCATACCCTGACCGGTATCCCGCATTGAAATGCCGACCGCATCTCCCGCCCCCCCTTTTATCTGCATTGTTCTGACGGTTAAAGTTCCTCCCTCCGGCATCGCCTCTATCGCGTTGAGGGCGATATTCATAATAACCTGCTGAATCTGCTCATGATCCATGAAAACAGACGGCAGATGGGGATGCAGCTCCATCTGGATCTGAATATGTTCGGAGATTATGTCTGCCTCAAGCAGGGTCATCGTCTTTTCGATAACGGTGTTGATTGAACCGGGTTGCAGGTCAAGCTGATAGGGGCGGGCGTAATCGAGAAATTGGGAAACGACCCGGTTCAAGCGGTTTGCTTCCTCGGTGATTACCTCCAGCAGTTTGCGCTGATCTTCCTGCTCGACCTCGGTCAGGAGATACTGGGCAGCCCCTTTTATGGAGCCGAGAGGATTGCGGATTTCATGGGCAAAGACCGGTGCCATCTGCTCCAAGAGCAGGGATTTTTCCCGTTCGAGCTTTTCATCGAGATCAAACGGCGAGGTGAAGACATCCTTGATGTCCGGGTAGAAGCTTGTCAACATCCGCTTCAGGATAACCTGGAAGGGACCGATGGCGATGATAATCAGGAAAGATACCATAAACACAAGGGTAAAAGAGAGGTTGGGGCCTTTACCGAAGAAGCCGATTACAAGGTAGAAGAAAATGGTCGTGAAAAGGGCGCCGATGATAATAACCAGGGCGCGCGTCATTAAATCGTGCAGTTCAGTGAGGTGCGGGTGGGTGATCATAATAAGTATGAAGTAAAGCATGCCGGAGACGATGATGCTGAAAAGGGGGGGGATGCTAACGGAGACGATTGCCGCTGTGCCGACGAGAATCAGGTAAAAAAGACGTTTTTTTTCATTCCCGGACGCCTTTTTTCTTGCATAGTGAATAAGAGAAAAATAACATGCAAGCAACACAATATCCGCATAAATATACGCAAACAGGAGGGTATTTTTCCATTCAAGGGCGGGGATAAAAACAAGAATGACAAAAAGGATGCTCACGAGCGCCGTCGTGCGGATATCCCGCTTCTTCAGCAGGGTCTGCCCTTTGCAGAAATCGCGGCTGAAGCTTATCGTAAGGGGAGGGATTGCCAATAATCCAATCAGTTCAACAATGAGATGGATGCGGGAGTGAAAAATTGCACCGGAAAAGACGCCCCCCTCGTGGATGGCAATGGTCAGACAAAGCGCGGCGAAGGAGAGATGCAGGGGCTCCCTTTTTTTGCTGATCATCAGCGTGGCCGATACGGTAATCGCTACCGCTATCAGCATAAATAATTCCATAGGTTTCCTTTCTTACTGTGCGTTGCAGCATAGCGTAATCAACAGTAAATAGTCAAGGCGCGCAACAGGGAAAACATCCTGAAGCTGCTTTTAAAGCGTCCTTCGGCATTGACATTTCCGAAAGTTTATTTTATGGAGACCCCGTTACAGGGAGGCATGCTCATCAAAAACGGTTTCCAATCCCTGCCTATCAGGGGAGACTTCCGATTGGGCAATATTTCTTTCAAATAGAGCCAATTGCAAAACTCTCACATTCTGTCATTCCCGCAATGATTTTAAGCGGGAAAACGAAGTTTAATGTTCATAATCTGGTTCTAACTGCTTGAAAAACCGTATTCCCGATAGAAGCATTGTG
>JAHYJE010000066.1 GCA_019429105.1 Syntrophobacterales bacterium | reverse complement strand
TCATGGTCTTCCTCCTGATTAAGTTTTTTGGTAAACTGCTTATCAGTGGATTACCGTGACTCAACTTTAATTGCAACTACCCTATTTTCATCATTCGTTGTGCCCGCCCCGGGCATGGGGGTTCTTCAATAATGGTAGCTTGGCCAAACGCGATTGAGCCGGCCACTCCGCCGATAATTATTGTCGCGTCATTTCCGGAAGGTGACGTGCCGGTTTCCACTGTTGTACCAGCGACTGACGCGCGTATTTGCACGCCATACGCGCCGGTGGGCATTGAACCTGAAGTGAATGAAGCACGCGCCTGTCCCAGGCTTAAACCTACAGATGTTGTCTCTGCGGTTGTCGCTACCACAGGCAAGACCGTTTCGCCGCCGCTGGTGGGATTGACAATAGAAAACAAAACCGGAACTCCGCCCACAGGATTTGGATAGGGGGAAGCATCGTCATATACTGTGGCAGTCAAAGTTGAGGAGCCGGTTGTTGTGCCCACGCTCACAGGAACGTTGGTGGGCTCTGCCTGAAGTATGACACGATATGCGGGTGCCCCTGAAGACATTGCTACAGTGAGGGTGTCATTCGTGTCTTTGTTGGCGTACACTTGAACATTGGCAACTCCCGCCTGAGTTGTGGTAAGGGTAGCGATTGCCTTTCCCGAAGCGACGGTTTTTATTATCTCCTTTTGGGTTCCTCCATCCCAGACGCCTACGGTTGTAGCAAATGTGACGGTCCCGCCGCCAGGCGCGTTGACCTGCAACTCCAGGCTTTCGCCGATTCTCATGGCGGTGGTGGTATCATTGGCGATAACGACACCATCGAGCTTTTGCTGATCAATGGCAAAACTTGCGCCGACCGTGGTTACCGTAACTTCCTTCGTTACCGTTGCCCCCAGAGTTGTCGCGGTTAAAGTTACTGCGCCGGCCGCACTGCCTTCGACTGTGGCCGTGAACACTCCGTCATCACCTGTTTTTGTTATCGCGCCGCCAGAATTTTTCTTCCCTGATACCGGCGTAATAGTCACTTTACCGGCGCCAGTACTGGTCAAAACAACCTCTGCGTCCGGGACAACAATATTGCCGGCATTCTTTGCGGTGACGGTTAATGTAAGCGGTGAAGTCTTGTCATCAGGAAGTGTCGTTCCGGTTGAAGTCAGCGTGACAGTGGATCCCACAACCTGTATGGGAATCTGTGCTTTTACAGTTCCGGCTGTCGCCGTTATCGTTGCGGTACGGTTAATCGGATTTCCGCCGGAGTTGAATGTTACGCTTGCCGGGGTCTTGCTATCGGTAACGACAGTCGGCGCCCCCAAAACCCCGGTATCAGTACCTAAGGTTACCGTTACCCCGGATAACGCTGCATTCGCGGCATTTAACGCGTTTACTGTAATCGTCGAGATCGTTGAGCCGTCAGACTTAACTGTTGTCGGCAAAGGTGAAAGGTTAAGAGAAGCGGGTATCGGCGCCGTTACCCCACCCATGTCCCCGCCGTCGGAAGGAGCCGACACGTCGTTCAATCCACCACTGCCGCATCCTCCCAAAAGTATGGTCAGACAAAGAATCGTGAAAATAAATACTTTATTAGCAGTGGGCTTTCCCATGGCAATTCTCCTTACTTCAGAATGTCGAGATTCAGAGCTTCCATTTTATAAAATGACACATACTTCCGTACATTGGGGAGCTTCATTTCCCCAATACCCTGAATTCCCTGGCCAGACGCTGGGCCTCGGCGATCTGCTCGGGCGACATCCAGACAGTTATGCGGTCCCGCGCCGCTTTGGCCTTTCCAAAACCTTGCGCGGCGGCGAGGTTGAACCACAGCAGAGCCTGTACTTCGTCCTGTTGTACGCCCAACCCCTTTTCATACATGGAACCCAAAGTGAACTGGGCCTGGGCATTGCCCCTTTCGGCGGCCTTAAGGTACCATTCTGCCGCCTCCACATGGTTTTGCGGAACGCCTTCGCCCAGATCGTACATATACCCGACATTTGCCTGCGCTAAAGCATTGCCCTGCAGGGCGGATTTTCTGAACCACTGCAAGGCCTCGCCCAAATCCTTCACCGCGCCGCGGCCCTGGTAATGCATCAGGCCGACCTTCAACTGGGCAGCGGCATCTCCCTTTTCAGCAAGGGATTTCAAGTCGCGGTACAGCTTCACATACGAGTCTTCCGGCTTGAATTCCCGGGCCATTCTTTGCGCTTCGGTAATCTGCGCCGGCGTCATTTTGGCGGCCAGCGTGTTTCTGAATTCCATTGCTTCCGCATCGCCCTGGGCAGCGGCGAAGATAAACCACATGAGCGCCTGGGGATAGTCCTTCGCGATCACCCCCTGTACGCCTTCGGCATAGATTGTGCCCAAAGTTGCCTGCGCATGGAGGTGGCGCTGTTCGGCAGCCTTGCGAAACCAGCGAACCGCTTCCTGATAATCCTGGGGCAGCCCCCATCCCTGGTAATAAAGAGACCCCAGATTAAACTGCGCATCGGCTCTGCCACTCTCGGCGAGCGGCAGGAGCTCCCGCACCGCAGCCGCCGCATCCTCCGGTCTGTAGTTTTTTATCCCTTTTTGATAGTGGGAACCGGCGCAGCCAACGATAACCGCAATGAACACCATCAGAATAAACCCGGTGAAACGTTTCATAATTCCTGTCTCCCTGAATAATCGCACGCTAAGGGACTTGCCTTCTAAAATACCCCCTGGATGCCGGATGCCACCGCCGGATTCAGGATATTGGGGGTAATGAAAATCAGCACTTCTTCCATGGATTCACTTTTTCCTTCTCCCTTGAAAAGCCATCCCAAGACGGGCACATCTTTTAACCAGGGAATCCCGTTCACATTTTCCAGATTTTTTTGTTTCGTCAGGCCGGAAATGACGATCGTCTCCCCATCCTGCACAATGAGACTCGTTTCCGTCTGTTTCTTTATTATGTAAGGATTGCCGTCCACCGAGCGACTGGGATCAACCTCGTCTTTCTGCACCAGAATTTTCATCGTTAAATTTTTGCCGTCAATGACGTGCGGGGTTATCTCCAGACGGAGGACCGCGTTTTCAAATTTTACCGCTTTGGTAGTGGTTCCACCGCTGTTTTCGGTTGTCACATAAGGAACCTTCTCACCGTTTTCGGTAAAGGCCTTCTGATTGTCCATCGTGGTAATCGACGGGCTGGAAAGGATATTCAGCTTGCCGTCCTTCTGCAGGGCATTTAATTGGATCTCAAGAATATTTTCCCCGATGGTGCCGAAGAGCAGCCCCAAAGACCCCGAGGCTGTTGCCGTCATGGCCGCCGGGAAATTGACCCCGAACCCCTGGCCGGATATTCCCGGAGCGCCGGCGGTCGGCGCATAATCGCCCGAAAAGGCCGAGCCGGGGGCAACCGCGGAGCCCCCTACGCCCCCGGGCGTGATGTACAAACCCTGACTTCCCACCTTGTGCCCGTACATGCCGCCCCACTGGATGCCGAGATTGCGGGCGGTATCCTTGGTTGTTTCCACTATATTGGCCTTGATCAGGATCTGCGGGGTGGGCTTGTCTATTTTTTCGATAATCGGCAGCAGCCTCGTCAGATCCTGGCGCGTTGCCTGAATGATCAAGGCATTGCTGTGTTCATCAACCTTAACGGAGCCTTTGGCCTTGCCGTCCTTGTCTCGGGGAAGCAAATCCAGCAGGTTCGCCGTCAGCTTCTTGGCATCGGTATAATCAACATTGACCACCCTGGTTACAAAAGGCTCCGTCTCGATCTTGCCCGTCGTCATCACCGTGACGATATTGCCCGCAGTTTTCCGGGAAAGCCCCTTGATTTCCAGGATGGTGTCGAGAGCCTGGTCCCAGGTCACATCCTTCAGACTCACGGTTATCGTTCCTTTCACATCATCGCCGGAGACAATGTTGACATTGCCCTGCTCGGCAAGCAGGCGAAAGACGGCTTTGATGTCCGCTTCCTGGACGTCGAGCACGATCCGGGAGGCGTTGACGGCTCTGGGGGCCTCTTTTTTCGCACCTTCCGGGCCGACGCTGCCGCGCCGGTAAGCCTGCCCGTCCAGGCTGCCCGTTTTTTCCTGATTATAGTTTGCAGGAAACGCAGCGGTTCTCGTTACATCCGGAAGCGACGCCACGTTAAAATCAACAATGACATTATTCCCTTCCTCGCGGATGCTGAAGGGCGCTTTTTGCTTCATTTCGATTGTGGCAATTGCCCAAAGACTCACTTTATCGGATTTCTGAACAGGGGTTACCCGAATTACATTGGTCAGCACCGTCTCACCGAGGGAACGCCGCAGCCCCTCCGGGACGAAGGTATTGTCCATGCGAACGGCAATGGCGCTGCCGACTTGCCCTTTAGCATCAACATCCGCCTGCTCAACAATAACAACGGCATGGCGGGAAAGGGAAAACTTTACCCGTTCCTTGCCCGGCAGTTTTTCAAAGGAAATATTTTCCAGGTAACCGGCCTCCGCTGTTTTTGGAGGAGCTGTCTTTATCGCGTCGCCTGCGCCCCATGCCTGCGCCAAAAACAAAGACTGCACGATAGCTGTGAGAAAAATGCCCTTGCCCCATTTTCTTGCCCGCTTCATATTCTCTCCCCCGAGTTCTGCTCTATTTTTCACCGATCCTTGTGCAGAAACATCTCGATACGATTTACCTGTTGTTTCTTTGTTTTTTTCTGATCTCCCCGGACAATCTCCTCAACGATCACCCTGTCGTCCAGAATTGCGCCAACCCTGCCGTCATTTTTACCGATGTGCGTGCCAATAAAAAGCGGGTAATGCCTTTTGGCGGCTTTATCCTCCACAATCGCCATCCTCTTGCCTTGATCGCCGGCGATCCCGACCAGCAGGAACTTATCAATATCAGCCTTTTGCAGCGGGGAAAGCGCCTTATTGCTTACCGCCACCGCCTTTTTCTTGAGTTCTTCGGCCTTCTTGTTGATTACGGCCATGTCCGTTTCCATGAAAGGCTTGAACGGATCCGCCTTCCCGCGGGCATTGTACTGGTACAAGGACGCTCCCCCGGTTACGGCATTCGCCTTCGTTTTTTCGGCAGCCGCTGCCTGGCCTTTGTCGCCCGGTTTTTTCGAATCCGCAGCCCCCCCCGACAAGACGCCGACAAGGAGCAAAATCGCCGCGCCCACGGCTATGGCAAAACCTGAAGTTTTCAGTCTCATTTTTTGTCTCTGTCCACAAACATATAAGTTTTCATCGTACAGGAGGTTGTCACGGTCATCGTCCTGCCATTTGCCGGTTTTGCCTCCGCGATTGCTATATCCTCGACATTCACAATCCGGGAAAGTTGCGCCGCCTTGGCAAAAAAGGCGACGGTATTGTGAAAAGTGCCGGATAGTTTAACCGATATGGGAATCTCATCATAAAATTTCGGAGGCTCCACCGGCTGGGCAGGCGCGCCTTTCTGAGGCGGCTTTGCCGGGGGCGCCGCCTTGGCCGCGGGGGGAAGCGGCGCCGGGGACTTCGGCTCGAACAAGAGGAAATTTACCCCGGCTTCATTGCCGGAAAGAACCACCGAGGCCAGCAAACCGGCAATTTCCCGCTGGTTGGGGAGCTTTAGCAGCGCCGTACTGAAGGCCGCATTGAGCTGTTCGACCTCTTTTTTATATTTACCGATTTGCGCCGCCGCCTTTTCCTTGGTCGCTATCTGACCCTCCATTTCGGTAAGCTTTTCCCTTAGCGAAATCTGGCCGGCAATGATGCCCTGCAAGAAAAACATATAGTAAAAGTACCCTATTAGCAGGCAGAAGACAAAAACGATCAGCCCCTTCACCACGGGAGAGAGTTTTTTCAGGTCATCCAGATTGAAATCCACCTTCATTCCCCCTTGCTGTTGACAACGCAGGTGATCACGAATTGCTGCAGCTTTACGCCGGCCACCTCTTTTTCCCGCGCAACCACCAAATCAACCCGGCTGATGAAAACCGCCTTTTCCAGACTCTTCATGAAACGGGCCACCGTGCCATTGTCCCGCGCCATTCCTTCTATACGGACTTCCTGACCTTTTTGCGTTACCTTCTCCAGCCAGAGCTCCCTGGACGGCACGAGCAGATTCAGCCCGTCCAACAGGCGCACCGGAAAAGAGCGGTTGGCTTCCAGCGTGTTGATTACAGCAAGCTTTTGTTCCAGATCATGCTTTTTTTTCTTGAACTTCTCTACGTCGCCTACCTGCTTGTTCAGGATCAGGAGTCTGGCCTCCGCCGCGGCAACCTTGCTCTCCAGTTTTTTCAGATCGGCCTGCAGATATAGGTGCACAGCGACAAGGGCCAGCAGAAAAATTATTACTGATCCGGCAATAATCACTATCTGACGTTGCAGATTATCCTTTTTTTTCTTCTCTCGATAGGGGATAAGATTGATTTTTATCATTTGTCGCCTATTTTTCGCAGCGCCAGCCCGATACTGACCGCAGCAAGGGGCCCGAGCAGCTCCGCCGGGCCTGCTTCCAAGACCTTTTTATCAAGCTTGATTTTTTTGAAAGGATCCACAAGCGCCGTTTCTATCCCCAGGCGCCGCTCCATCTCCCCGGCAATACCGGGCGTAAGCGCGCCGCCGCCGGACAGCAGCACCCTGCCGATATTCTCCTGTCCAAAGGTGGAATGGAAATAATCAATTGACCGCTCGATTTCGGAACAAATCGCGTCGGCATAAGAGATCAGTCCCGCCCGGAAAAGCTCGCGCGAAGGCGGATCATCCCCGCGCCCCTCAATTTTCGCCTTTTCCGCCTCTTCAAGGCTAATACCCAAACTCGCAGCCAACGCCTCCGTTATGGAGTTGCCGCCCATGTTAAAATCGCGCGTAAAAATGGACATTCCCCCCTTCACAACATTCAGGTTGGTAATGCTTGCGCCGATATTTACCAGGACAGCGAGGTCGTTTTCCTCGAAATCGTAGTTCTCCCCGTACATTGTTTCTACGGCAAAGGAATCCACATCCATGATGACCGGGGTCAATCCGGCTGCCGCCACAGCATCCGTGTAACCCTCGACGAGTTCTTTTTTGGCGGCGACGATGAGAACATCCATCTGGCTTGAATTATAAGGATTTTCCCCTGTTATCTGGAAATCGTAATCGACGAGGGACATATCGTCAAAGGGCAGATATTTATCCGCTTCATCGTGGATGAGGGCGCCCAGCTCGCTCTCTTCCATCTGCGCAAAGCTCACCTTCTTGACTATGACGGAGTTCCCGGAAATGGACAATACAACCTTTTTTCTCTTGCAGCCTGATTTTTTGTAAAGCTCCTTGATTACGGCTGCCAATGCCCCCGCCTCCGCAACCGCCCCCTCGACTATCACCCCGTTGGCCAGGGGCATCATTGTGAATCGGCTTAAGACCTTTTCCTTCGAGGTTTCGGTCAGCTCCGCAAGCTTGATGCAACTGGAACCAATATCCAGACCTGCAAGCAGATTGCCCCCCGAAAACAAACTATTGATATCCAACATACTCTCACCGTCTTAAATGCGCCTTATTTCTCCTTGCGGTAAACCAGATCGCCCTTCTTGACCATTCCCAGCTCGCTTCTTGCGGTCATCTCGATGTAAGACAAATCGTCTCTTAACAGCATTATATTTCTTTTGAGGGCGATATTTTCAATGGTCAACTGGTGGTTGCTCTTCTTTATTTCCAGAAGTTGCTGGTTTTTACGGAAATTGTCGAGCAGTCCCCTGTCGCCGAACGTGATAGGGAGCCCCATCAATAACGCAGAGATTAACAGGTACCTGCCGATTTTCATTACTTCGCATCCCGAGTTATGAAAAAATCTTTGTTATAGAGAAGCTGCGGCGTAGATATTACAAAAAAAAATTATTTCTGCAAGCATTTTTGTTGGTTAATTGGGGTCAGAGTGATATTAATTTCCAATTAATGTCACTCTGACCCCAATTAACCAACTACGTATGCGTATGACCGAAACCGTTTTCGCCCCGCGCGGTAGGCAACGTCTCCCGGCCCAAATCCCAGCTCACACGGCAAACCCGGTGCACCACCATCTGCGCTACCCGGTCGCCGCGCCTCACGACAAACGGCGCTTGCCCGTGATTGATAAGAATAAGTTTGATCTCTCCGCGATAGTCTGCGTCGATTGTGCCGGGGGAATTTGCCAGCGTCACTCCGTGTTTCAGGGCAAGGCCGCTGCGGGGCCGCACCTCCGCTTCAAAACCCTCGGGAAGGGCTATGCTAAACCCGGTTGGAATCAGTTTTCTGTCGCCGGGCAGAACAGTTTCCTCACCGTCAACAGCCGCCGGCAAATCAACTCCTGCCGCCTGCGCCGTCATATACGCCGGCAGATCAAGATCGGCGGCGCCCGGCAATCGGACAATAGACACACGGATTTCTTCAACCATTTTCACCTCAGAGAGGATAATTGGGGTCAGAGTCACATTAATTTAAATTAGTCGAGTAGAGCAGCTTCTCCCGACGCTGTAGGCTGATGTTTGTGTTCTCCGTTTCCGCCTGGTTTCCCGGCGGTGCCACATCATCTCAACCATACATCAGTTGTCGCTGACCCCTCTCAGAACCG
>JAHYJE010000065.1 GCA_019429105.1 Syntrophobacterales bacterium | reverse complement strand
AATGTACACAATGCTTCTATCGGGAATACGGTTTTTCAAGCAGTTAGAACCAGATTATGAACATTAAACTTCGTTTTCCCGCTTAAAATCATTGCGGGAATGACAGAATGTGAGAGTTTTGCAATTACCTCATTAAATAAACTTAAAAATAAGGCGTAAATATATGATATGCTATCATCATGATGCAAAAGACGCTATCACTTTGATAAGTTTAATGTGGTCGCACACTAACCGCGGCAGCCGGGCGTAATATTATTCCCGTCCGCCGCAATTGTACAGAGGAAAGTAAATTTACTTTTTGCTTGCATTTGAAGCGGGGGATGGGAGATCGGCTGGGCAGAAATGCTCAGGAGGTCTTTAAGATTCCCGATAACTTCTGCGACGCCAAGGGAAAGTAAGACGTCAAAAAATTTAGCGCCTTCAAGTCATCCCGCAGGAGGAATCAACTCCCGACTGATTCAGTAAACCGTCAAGGCGCAGCAGGCTCGGACCATGCTGCGCCTTAACCGTCTTGTTCAGCGGGCTGGTCTGACAATTACAAAACGTTGTCTATTTTGTTGGCGCAGGTTGGGATGAAGCGGCGGGAAAGCGGCGCTTGATGTCGGTAAATGCAAGGGCTTCGACCAGAACGAAGGCTGCCTGCAGGTACGATGTCGGGCAAAGCGGAAAACATTCCTTGCAGTCGTTGCACTCCCGGGCGGCTATTTCCGGGATGAAGCTGATCTCTTTTCTTATTCCCCTGTCAATCCAGCCGAGTGCGTTCTTTTTCTTCACCTCGTTGCAGTACCTTACGCACAGACCGCAGGTAATGCAGAAGGAGGACTCCTTCTCAAAACGGTCCGGGTTTGCGCCATACTCCCCGGCAAGCCTTTGCAATTCAGGGGCAAAGGGGGCATGGGCCATCAGCAGTTGCAAAATCATCTTGCGAATTCGATCAACCCGCTCCGATCTGGTCTTTACAACCAGCCCCGTTTCCACCGGGTAGAGGCAGGAAGCGACAACGCTGGTTCGACCGCGATTTTCGACTTCGACGGAACAAATCCGGCAGCCGCCGTAAGCCTCCAGTTTCTCGTGGTGACAAAGCGTCGGAATGGATATCCCCGCCTCCCGAGCCGCCTGTAAAACGGTCATCCCCTCTTTTGCCGCAACGTCCCTGCCGTCAATCTGCAACGTTATTTCGCTCATTTTTCCTTCCGCTCTCTCTTTATCGTTCTTTCTTCCTCGGGAACAGGCGCAGGAACAGGTTCACCGGAAAGCTTCTTCACCGCGCAGAAACGGGGCGGGCAAACCTGCAGGCAAGTTCCGCATTTTGTACATTTATTCTGGTCAATGATGTGGATCAGGTTTTTACCGCTGATAATCGCCCCGGCCGGACATTGTTTGAAGCAGATCATGCAGGCCTGGCACTTTTTCGGGTCTATATAGTACGAGATCAACTTCTTGCAGGAGAGCGCCGGACACCTTTTATCCCGGATGTGCGCCTCATATTCTTCCCGGAAGTAGCGAATTGTGCTTAAAACCGGGTTCGGCGCCGACCGTCCCAGCGCGCAAAGCGAGGCATCCTTCGTTACCTCGGCTATCTCCTGCAAAAGCTCGATGTCGCCCTCTTTTCCCTGCCCCTCGGTGATCCTGGTAAGAATCTTCAGCATCTGCCGGATGCCCTCCCGGCAGGGTACGCATTTGCCGCACGACTCATCGGACAGAAAGTCCAGAAAGTACCGGGCGACATCCACCATGCAGGTATCTTCATCGAGTACAATCATCCCGCCGGAACCCATCATCGAACCGGCGCGGGCGAGTTCATCGAAATCAACCTTCATATCCAGCAGGCCCTCCGGCATGCAACCCCCGGACGGCCCCCCCGTCTGCACAGCCTTGAATTTCTTGCCGCCGGGGATTCCCCCGCCGATCTTGTAGATGATATCCCGCAGGGTTACCCCCATGGGGACTTCCACCAGCCCGGTATTAACAACCTTGCCCACCAGCGAGAAAATCTTCGTCCCCTTGCTGCCCTCCGTCCCAATCCCGCAAAACCAGTCAGCACCCCGGTTGATGATCATGGGCACGGTGGCCCATGTCTCGACATTATTCAAAACGCTCGGTCTGTCCCACACCCCTCGGACGGCGGTGTGGATGTATTTCGGCCTGGGTTCCCCCGTCTTCCCTTCCAGCGCCGTCATCAGGGCGCTCGATTCACCAGAAACAAAGGCGCCGGCCCCCCGGTGCACCTTGACCGTAAAATCAAAGCCGGAGCCGAGGATATTCTTTCCCAGCAGGCCATACTCCTCGGCCTGCGCAATTGCCATCGTCACATTTTCTACCGCCAGAGGATATTCCTGGCGAACATAGATAAAACCCTCGTGGGCGCCGACGGCATAGGCGCCGATCGTCAACCCCTCCAGAACCGAATGGGGATTGCCCTCAAGAATGCTCCTGTCCATATAAGCCCCGGGGTCTCCCTCGTCGGCATTGACGATCACGTATTTTATCTCGCCTGGCGCCTTGCGGGACTCCTCCCACTTCCGGCCCGTCGGAAAACCGCCGCCGCCCCTTCCCCGCAGGTTGGATTTTTTTACCTCAGCCAATGCCAGCTCGGGGGTCATCTGAAAAAGAGCACGGGATAACGCGGCGTAACCGCCCAGCGCCAGATAGTCGTCAATGCTCTTGGGATCTATGTTGCCGTTGGAGCCAAAAATAAGTCGCTCCTGATTTTTGTAGAAGGGAATCTCCGATTCCCGGGCTATCTTTTCGCCGCTGTCCGGGTCCGTGTAGAGAAGCCGTTCGATGAGCTTGTGATCTCCTTCGGCATGGGCAACAATTTCCTCAACATCCCCTGTCTTTATCTGCAGATAACAGATCTCCTCAGGATGGATAACCGCAATCGGCCCCCGCTCGCAATAACCGTGGCACCCGGTCTTCCGGATATCCACCTTCCCGCTCAATCCCTGCTTTTCCAGCTCCCCAACCATGCTCGCGGCGACCTCCTCACTGCCGGAAGCGCGGCAGGCAGACCCGGAACATATCGTAATGCAGAGTTTATTTTGCTCTCTTTTCGACAACAAGCCCCTTCTGAAGTCTTCCAACTCAGCGGGTGAATTGATCTGCGCCATAGTTTTATTATCCTACTCGTAATGTTTTAACGCGTCTGCCGTCATGGACGGAGTCATTTTGCCGTGCGTCGTCCCATCTATTTCGACCACCGGCCCCAGGGCGCAGCAGCCAAGGCAGTTCACCGTCTCCAGGCTGAACTTCAAATCCTCATCCGTCTCGCCCGGTTTGATCCCGGTCCGGTCCTGCACCGAGTCCAGAACGCGCATTGCTCCCCGGACATGACAGGCAGTGCCCATGCAAACGTGAATTTCGTGACGCCCCTTCGGAACCAGACTGAAGGCTTTGTAAAAGGTCGCGACATGCTGTATCCGGGTCAGCGGAATCTGTAACTTTTCACTGACCATCTTCAACGCTTCCTTGGGAAGCCAACGATTTTCTTTCTGAATCTCCAGCAGCACCTGAATCAGCGAACTGGCGTCGCCCTGATGTTTATCAATAATATTACTTACTTTTTCAATATCCATGACCGCTTTTTCAACCCTCTCCTTCCGCTTAACCGAACCTGTTGCTGCACGTCAGGCCAGGGCGTAGCTCTTTTGCCCTTCATCGTAACTGACCAATCCCTGTCTTGACGAGCTGTTCATGTACCTCGATACCTCCGAGGACGAAAGCCCTATGCGCCGGGCAATTTCCGCGGTCGGCAGCGGTTTCTCCCGCAGAAGCAGCATGATCTGGCTTATCGCCAGCTTATCCACGATAAACTCCTTGAATATTTTGTTGACATCGGCACTGGCGAAAAATTTATAATACTCTTCCGGCGTCCGCAGAGGCACTCGCAAACGCTCTCTTTCCAAGAGCCGGATGAACGGGGTTATCGCCAACGCTGCTTCAAGCTTTTGCGCCAACAGACCTTTTTCGATTCCCTCGCCCGTGCCGAGTGGGCCTGAATGTCTTATCTTACTGCCAAATTCGTTCATTACTTCGGCAAAGCGGATCCCGTCCCCGGAAGACATATACTCTACACTCAGCCGCTCCGGGTCAATCCCGATATGCGCCATTATTTTTTTGCAGAGAAGCGCCATGCCCAGGGCATGGAAATTTCCGTGGGTGGTGTAGTTGCATTCGCCAAGCTTGCAACCGATAATAAACACCCCGTCCATTCCTTTGGATAAAGCGCGGAGCACAAACGACAAATCAATCCTGCCGGTGCACATGACGCGTATAAGTCTCATTTCAGTGGTATATTGCAGTCTGGAAACTCCAGCCAGGTCGGCAGCGCCGTATCCTCACCACTGGCAGACAAAACCTAATATTTTGGGCTTGAATTTAAGTCCCGCACTCATTGGCTTTCACCCCTTTTTGGAAAATATTGAACTTCGCTTTTTACTAATAGCCAGCCGCGGCATCGATCTGGCTGAGTATTTCTTCATCGTTAAAGTGCTTCAGTTGGATGGCCGCAGTCGGACACACCGTGTTGCAGATTCCGCATCCCTTGCAGAGGATGGGATTAACCTGCGCCTTTGTACCCTGAAGCGCACCGCCAAACTCGATCGCGCCATACGCGCAAACAGAGATGCAGGCCCCGCAGGAGACGCACCTGCTCTCATCCACCTCGCAAACGGAACCGGAGGCTACGATTGTTTCATGGGAGAGGGGGTTCAAGGCCCGGCCGGCCGCTCCATAAGCCTGGCTGACGGTTTCCGTTATGTGTTTCGGATAGTGATCAGTCCCGCAGAGATAGACGCCATCCGCGCTGAAATCAACCGGTTTCAATTTGACATGGGCTTCCGTGAAGAATCCATCCAGTCCCGTCGACACCTTGAAAAATCCGGCTGCCTCCCTGGTTCCCGGGGAGGGAACAACGGCAGCGGCCAAAGCGAGCGAATCGGCATCTATGGCAAGCTTCTTTCCCAGCACCGGATCGGTTACAGTTACCCGCAGAATCTGTCGCCCTTCCTCAATGGCCGCCTCCACCACGGGCTTGTCATTCGGATCATAGCGGATGAACTTTACTTCCTTATTCGCCGCTTCCCGGTAATAATCCTCGCTGAAACCGTATGTTCTCATATCCCGAAACAGAATGTAGATATCCATACCGGGATTTATCTCTTTGAGTTTCAAGGCGTTTTTAATGGCCTGAGAGCAGCAGATCCGGCTGCAGTAATTTCGCCCTTCCTCACGGGAGCCCACACACTGGATCATCACCAGACTCTCGGAATGGAGAAGCCGCTCATCCCCGTTGACGATCTTCTCCTCCAGCTCCAACTGGGTCATTACCCGTTCGTCTTTGCCGTAGAGGTATTCGACGGGCTTGTATTCGTCGGCGCCGATCGCCAGGACGGCAACACCGTGCTTAATCTCCGCGGTTCTTCCCTCAAACTTCACCCGGGTAACGAAACTTCCGATGTAACCGGCAACAGAAGTGATAACGGCGTCGGCATAGACATGGATCAGCGGGTGCTTATAAACCTTCCGGATCAGCTCATGGAGATAAGTCTGGACGTCCAACCCCTCCAGCGTATAGTAAAGCCTGCGGGCCATCCCCCCCAGCTCTTTTTCCCTTTCCAGCAGGTAAACCTCGTGCCCCTGGTTGGCGATGGAAAGCGCGCTGGTCATGCCGGCCAATCCCCCTCCCACAACAAGCGCCGTTTTGTTGATGGGCAGGTTATATTCCTTCAAGGGCTCCAAATTTCTAACCCGGGCTGCCGACATCCGGATTATATCCTGCGCCTTGCGGGTGGCTTCTTCCTGCTCCCGGGCATGAACCCAGGAACAATGTTCCCTGATATTGGCCATGTCCAGATAGTATTGATTGAGACCCGCCTCGCGCAGGGTGTCGCGAAACAGCGGTTCCAGGGTTCGGGGAGAACAGGCAGCGAGAATGACCCGATTCAGCCCTTTTTCCTTTATCTTGTCTGTTATTTCCTTAGCGGAATTGGTAGCGCAGGAAAAAATCTGTTCCTGGGCATAGACAACATTGGGCAAGCTCAAGGCATATTCAACCGTGGAGGGGACATCAACGATTCTGCTGATGTTGGCGCCGCAGTGACAGACAAATATCCCGATCCGCGGCTCCTCCTGCGAGAGATCCTGCTCCGGCGGATATACCCTTTCCCGGGACAGTTCCCCCCGCCTATAGTCAAGAAGTTCGCCGCATTGGGAGACAGCGCCGCTCGCGGTAAAAACGGACTCGGGGATATCGACGGGCCCCCGGAAGGCGCCGCTTATAAAGATCCCGGGTTTGGTGGACGCAATCGGATTGGAATCATTTACCTTGCAGAATCCGTGGCTTTCCAGCTCAATCCCGAATTTTCTGCTCAGGCTGGAAGCGAGGGCCGGCGGATTCAAGCCGACGGACAATACCACCATGTCGAATTCTTCCTCTTTCACACCCTCCTCGGCGGTAGAATACCTGATGGTTACATTCCTGCTTCCCGGGATCTCTCTCCCGATTGAGACATAGCTTCTAATAAAGCGAATTCCGGGAAGATTCTCGGTTCTTTGATAGTATCTCTCAAAATCCTTGCCGTAGGAGCGAACATCGTTATGGAATATCGTACACTCGGCATCCGCATCATGCTCTTTGGTCAGAATCACCTGTTTCTGGGTATAGGTGCAGCATACCGCAGAGCAATAGCTGTTGCCGCCGGGAACGACCTGCCGGGAACCGATGCATTGAATCCAGGCTATCTTGTGGGGATGCTTCTTGTCGGAAGCGCGCAGTATCTCTCCTTCATAAGGACCGGTAGCGCACAGCAGCCTTTCATAGTCCATACTGGTCACGACATTGGGCATCGTTCCGTAGCCATATTCGCCCCGGAGCCTGGGGTCAAAAGGCTCCAACCCGGAAGCCAGGATCACCGCCCCGACGTTTATTTCCACCTTCTCGGCTTTTTGATTGAAATCTATGGCCTTGTTTTTACAGACCGCTTCGCATACCCGACATTTCTTCTCTTTCAGGTAAAGACAGCTTTCATCGATATAAGTGACCAACGGAATCGCCTGCGCAAAGTATATATGAACGGCCTTGTTCGATGAAATCTGCTGATTGAAGGGATCAGGAAATCGCACCGGGCAGTACTCCACGCAAGTGGCGCAGCCCGTGCATTTATCAACATTAACGTACCGGGCCTTCTTAATCAGGGTGGCCTTGAAGGCCCCGGTTTCTCCCTCTACACTGTCAACATCCGTGTAGGTCATTACCTCTATATTGGGGTGCCGGCCGACCTCGACCAGTTTCGGTGAAAGAATTCACATCGAGCAGTCGTTGGTCGGGAAGGTCTTGTCCAATTGGGACATATGGCCGCCAATGGTCGGCGACGTCTCAACCAGATAAACCTTGAATCCCGCATTGCCGAGATCGAGGGCCGCCTGAATGCCGCTGACCCCTCCCCCGACAACCATTACATCCCCAAAATTGCCGTTTGTGATACTTTCGCAAAGCTGTTCTGCAACTGGTTCTTTTCCCATTTTCTCTGTCCTTGTCAGGTTTTTTCTCTCTCTAAATCAATCCCTGGATAATCTCCGTAATATCCTTAATCGCCAGCGCTTCGCTATCCTGCATGTTCAAGCGGCTGTCCTCGAAATTGGTGATGCAGTAAGGACAGGCCGTTACCAGCTCCTCGGCCCCTGCCTCCAGAGCCTGCGCCAACCGCAGATCGGAGAACCGCTCGCTCTTGGGCGTCTCCATCCAAATCCGCCCCCCGCCCCCGCCGCAGCACAGACTGTCCTGCCGGCAATCGGCCATCTCCAAAAGCTCCAGCCCCTCGATCTTCTTCAAAATCTCCCGCGGCTCGTCGTATATCCCGTTGTGCCGCCCCAGGTAACAAGGATCATGCCAGACAACCCTCTTTGCGTAACCCCTCTCAAGCTTCAGCCGGCCTGAACTTACCAGCTCAAATAAATACTGAGTTATATGAACGATCTCAAAGTGCACCATGAATTCGGGATATTCATTTTTAAAGGTGTGATAGCAATGGGGCGAGGAAACCAGAATCTTCTTCACCCCTTTATCAATGAAAGTCTTGATGTTTTCCCGGGCCAGACGTTTGAACAATTCCTCATCCCCCGCCTTGCGGATGCTCTCCCCGCAACAGCTTGCCTGCGGTCCCAGAATCCCGAAATCCACCCCGGCCTTGTTGAGGATATTAACGGTGGCGACCGCCGCCTTTTTCATGCGGGGATCATAGCTCAAGTAGCAGCCCGGGAAATACAGGATTTCCATCCCCGCAGTAAACTCCTTCACCGGAAGGCCTTTGGCCCAGTCCCCCCGCTTTTCCCGCTTTTCATTCAACGGATTGCCCTCGGCCATCAGGCTGGAACTGATCCCGCGGAGTGGACGGACGGAAGTGGGAAACACCCCGTATTCAGTCGCAACCCGGCGCAGGGAAACCCCCAGCTCAATGATCTTGACGCCGCGGGGACAACGCTGCGGGCAGCGGCCGCAGGTGGTGCACCGCCACATATCGTCGCTTTCGATCTCCGTCAAACCGAAGGTGGCCTGACGGATGAGCTTGCGCATGCTGAACTTGATCACCCGATTCCACGGACAGACAGAGTCGCACATCC
>JAHYJE010000064.1 GCA_019429105.1 Syntrophobacterales bacterium | reverse complement strand
TACACAATGCTTCTATCGGGAATACGGTTTTTCAAGCAGTTAGAACCAGATTATGAACATTAAACTTCGTTTTCCCGCTTAAAATCATTGCGGGAATGACAGAATGTGAGAGTTTTGCAATTGGCTCCTTTTATTTAAATTTCCCCGGGCTTACCTTCTTTTCCATCCCGTCAAGGAAATTCGCCCACGCGTTTGTCCGAAACGGGGTGACGAGTTTTTTAACTTGGGACGCCCCGCAGGATGGGCAGCAAGGGGCGTCTTCCGCAACCTTCATCACCCGCTCGAAACTATGTCCGCAGGATATGCACTCATATTCATAAATCGGCATGGTTAAAAATCTCCATGGGGGTCAGGTCTTTAAATTAAGTGTTTTTTTATGCAGCTCCCTTGACATTAGCGGCCGTCCCCAATGGAAACGTTTGCAGTCCTTCCGACCGTGCGGCGCGGGTCAGCCTGTCGTCAAAACAGGCAAATACGAAGTCATCAGGAAGCATTTCCCGGATCGCCAGCGCCGATGCGAGATGGATTGCGTCGAAACCTCTCAGCGGATATCCTTCAACCACCCGCTCAATGTAGGGATTTAGTTCGCCGTTGACCTCTACACGGATAAAGCTTTCCCAGTCCCTAAGAAAAGAGCCCGCTATTTCCCGGAGCAACGTATCGGCAAGCTCTGCCTCCCGTTTCTTCCTATATATGGAAGCCATTGTTTCCGCGTAAGCAACAAAGGATGTGACGATTTGGGCGGCCGATTTCCATCTGGCGATAATCTCGTCAGAATAAGGCTCCTGGAAGTATCTTTTTACCAGGGCGCTCGTGTCGAGATAGAGGATCATCGGTCGTTCACCGCCGATCCTCTATCACGATTTCCGAAACGGGTTTCCCCGGAACCTCCACCGCCCGGATGCGGTCTTTCCGGATGCTCCGGCCAGGCAGCGCGATCAACCCTCTCTGAACCAGGCGCCCCAGCGCTGAGCGGATGGACTTATCCCCATAATCTTCCTTCAAGATGCGGGCAATGGGCACTCCCCTTTCAGTGATCAGAATCTCTTCCCCCGCTTTTACCTGAACCAAAAATCTGCTTAAATTGTTTTTTACATCCTTTACTCCCGCGCTGATCATGAGAGCTCTCCCTTCTTGGTAGCCACTTTTATTGTTATGGTAGCTATCTTTAACAACGTAGTCAAGTATTTTATTTTGCTAATACCTGAAAGGTGTTGCATTGTTTGTGGAAAGGGGTTAACGTGAACCGTGGAATGTCAAGGGATTTCTTATCAAAATTCGGGGAGACGACTGATGAGGCTATCCGAAAAAAGTGTCAATGCCGTGAAAGATGCTGTTCGTTCCGCATTTCCCGGTCAGGCAAGAGTTATTCTCTTTGGCTCCCGGTTTTTTGACGACAGACGCGGGGGCGACATCGACCTGCTGGTAATCAGCGATTTGCCGCAAGGTACAAGGGAAGCGGCTAAAATCAAGGCAATCGTAAAAATGCAGATGGCTCTGGGAGATCAGAAAATAGATGTGGTTGTTACTGCCGACCCCGCCCGGGACTCGCGCCCGGTGGTAAAAGAAGCGCTGCTTAACGGGGTTGAATTATGACTGCGGACATACTTCGCCTTAAAATCGAAGCGGCTCTCTTTGAAGGCGAGGCGCACCGGCTGCGCCTGTGTACGGGAGCTAAAAAACTGGCGCCATTTTTTCCCCTCACTCCCGATTCGCTCAATGCCCTTGAAGATGAGACGGTTTCCTGGCTTGACCAATTCATTTATCGATTCACAAAATTACAGGATGCGATGGGGACGAGGCTGTTTCCGGCACTGGCGTTCATGATATCCGGAAACGATGAGCCTCGCCCGTTTCTTGACACCCTGAACATGCTGGAAAAAATCGGCGTCGTTTCCTCCGTGGAGGAATGGCAGACGCTGCGAGCGGCGCGAAACAACCTCGCGCACGAATATCCGGGCAGCGACGAGCAACGCTCGGCAATCCTGAACATACTTTTTCTCGAATGGCGGAAGCTCGAATCCATGTTTATGGCCGCACAGAGCTATTACGAAGAAAAGTTGCTTCCGCTGCTCGACCGGAAGCGATAGCGAAAAGTGACGGCTCGTCTTTCCTCATCCCCCCTTTCTGAATAACAGCGTGGGCAGGACCATGGTCGCATTTCCTTGTCAACATTTTTCTCAAGAGTCTGGTCGTTAACAGTCGCTATTGTTGACGGGATCGAAACAGCGGCAGCGCTTCCGATGCAGCGCCCGGTCGCACGCGCTCATCGTCGGTTTCAATTTGCGCGTGATGCAGGATTTGCAATTTCCCGGACGCTGATTGGATAAAATTGGTATTATGTCACCGTATTTTGGGTTGTCCGCGATTTCCCACGGTTTCCCTCATAAATACTTACCAAGCCGTTTTCACATGCGGATAGTTTCGTATTTTTTCGTCTTTCGTTACCAGAACTGCGCCCAGAGACAAAGCCGTGGCGATGATTATGCGATCAGCGGGGTCATTGTGCAAAATTCCCGGCAAATTGACTGATTTCATGGCGATACTGTTGTTGACAGGCACAAAGTTGAGAAATGGCAGCGCTTCCGAGGCGGTAACCCAATCGTTGTCGCTCATCGTCAGTTTCAGTCTGCCTCGCGATACAAGAATCGCAATCTCCCAAACGCTGATCGAGGAAATAAAAATCTCCTTCTTCGTCACTTCACCATCAATAACGGTTTTCGCCGTTTCTGAAAGAAATGACGGGCTGCTTACCCACCAAATCCAGACGTGCGTGTCCAAAACGATCATCGCAGGGCCTTCCAGTCTTCGGCCGCCACCGGTTCGGTGGGGCCGTCGTACTGCAAAACGGAGTTGCGCAAGTTTTTTAAACGCCCCTCTGAATCTACGGTATAGGGGATTACCTTCAGCACCGGCCGACCGCGATCAGTTATAATCAGTTCCTCCCCGCTTTGTTCAATCATGCGGAAATATTCCAGTGAGCGCGGTTTAAATTGAGATTTCGATATTATACGTTCCACGATTTCATCCTTCCTGGCTCGAATGCAAGCATGGTCAGATGACCATAGTCACATTCTTTTGTCAACACTTTTTTCGAGATTCTGATCGGTGACAGCCACTAATTAATTTCCGTTGGGGCATAAACAGTGGCAGCGCTCTGTAAATGTTACTCTGACCCCAATTATTAAATTTGCGGTGTTAAACGGAGGTGACCTCTTGCCAGGGGGGAGAGAACTGCCGGGGGTTAATAAGTTAACAGCGTCCCCTAAAATCGGCTGTATAAATGGATAGAGATACGCAAAGTCGGTTGACTTTTGTGAGGGGAGTGATAATGTGCGGCGGAAATACTAATGATGGAGGTATCCTTTATGATACGAGAAGCGATGGAGGAGCTAATTAACTGGAAAAATGGAGACAGGCGCAAGCCTTTAATCATTCGCGGCGCCAGACAGGTCGGAAAAACATGGATTATGAGGGAGTTTGGAAAAACCCATTATGAAAAGACCGCCTATCTGAATTTTGACAACAACGGGCGGATGGAGAGTTTATTCAGAGGCGATTTTGACATCCCGCGTCTCATTACGGCTCTTCAGATTGAGGCGGATGTTAAGATCGAACCCGGCAACACCCTCATCATTTTCGACGAGGTGCAGGAGACGCCCCGGGCCTTGACGTCGCTAAAGTATTTTTGCGAAACGGCGCCGGAGTATCATGTCATGGCCGCCGGATCGCTCCTGGGGGTGGCGCTTCACCCGGGGACATCTTTTCCCGTGGGGAAGGTTGATTTTCTGGACTTGTATCCGCTTAATTTTATGGAGTTCCTGAATGCCGTCGGGAATGCCAATCTGGCAGACCTGCTGGCAGCGAAGGATTTCGAACTTATAAGGCACTTCAAGGACCGGTATATCGACCTTTTGAAGCAATACTGCTATGTCGGGGGAATGCCGGAGGTTGTCGCCGCCTTTGTTGAGACGCATGATTTTTCCCTGGTGCGCGAGGTGCAGAGGAGGCTGCTCCTTGCGTACGAGCAGGATTTTTCGAAACACGCCCCCAACGAGACCGTTCCCCGTATCCGGATGCTCTGGTCGTCTGTCCCGGCACAACTTGCGAAGGAAAATCGAAAGTTTATATATGGTTTGATCAGGCACGGGGCAAGAGCCCGGGAGTACGAGCTGGCCCTGCAGTGGCTTATTGACTGCGGTTTGATTCATAAGGTGGGGAGAATTTCAAAACCGGCGATGCCCCTTACGGCTTACCAGGATTTTAACGCGTTTAAACTGTTTGTCGTCGATGTAGGCTTATTGGCGGCCATGAGCGGCCTCGATGTTAAAACGCTTCTGGAGGGGAACCGGGTTTTTGAAGAATTCAAAGGCTCTTTGACAGAGCAGTACGTGCTGCAGCAACTGATAGCCAGCAAACAGATTACCCCGTTTTACTGGACGGCCGAAAAGTCGGATGGCGAGATTGATTTTGTTTTTCAAATGGGGATGGATATTGTGCCGCTTGAAGTAAAGGCAGCGGAAAACCTTCAGGCTAAAAGTTTGAAGAGCTACTGCCGGAGATACAGTCCGAGGCTTGCCTTCCGCACGTCAATGTCCGATTACCGGAAAGAGGAGTGGCTCACGAATCTTCCCCTTTATGCATTGAACGGGATTGGCGGGTAAACGGTGTCAGACATAATTGGTATTATGTCACCGGGTTTTCTGTCACCGGGTTTTCTATGGTAACATTTTATTTGAGGCAATTCGCCCCTCCACTTTTTTATTGCACATGTTTTAAAATTCTGATATTTTAAAATTTAGAAATTTAAAATAATCAACTTTGTAATTTACAAATATCATACTCAGTAATTTTGGTTCTTTCGTAAAAAAGTTGAAGCCGGTTCCGCGGTATAGGGTTTAGCAGGATGTTGAAAAACTCCTCCGAGTGGATTCTCGTGGCCCTGTAAGGGGGTCATCGAACCCCTTATCGAGGGGAGAAAATCGTTTCTGGCCCATTTTCAGCAGCCGCTACGGTCACCTGAAGGCTCACAAAAAAGTTTTTCAAAACCTTGTTAGGCTTATCAAGCAAAACCCACAGGACTTCATCCATCATAACAAGAATACCGTTTACAGAAACAATAACCTGTGCAGAAAGGAGATCATGCATGGAAGACTTATGGCTCAAGATTCAGGAGTGGGTAACCTTTTACGGGTTAAAGATCATTGCCGCACTGGTCATCTTCATCGTGGGTCGCTGGATTGCGAATGGGGTCAAGCGATTGACCGGACGGATCCTTACCGGAAGAAAAGTCGACCCGACCATCGTATCCTTTGTCCAGCATCTCACCTACATTGCGCTGCTCACCTTTATCGTGATAGCGGCCCTGGCGCAGCTCGGGATACAGACCACCTCGTTCATCGCCGTCATCGGCGCCGCCGGCCTGGCCATCGGTCTCGCACTACAGGGCTCCCTGGCGAATTTCGCCGCCGGATTCCTGATGATCCTGTTCAAACCGTTCAAGGCCGGCGATTACATCCAGGGTGGAGGGGCTACCGGCATAGTTGAGAAGATCGAGGTATTCACGACGACCCTCGTCACCGTGGACAACAAGGTGGTCATTGTTCCCAATGCAAAGATGATGGGTGATAACATCATCAATTACTCAACAAAGGAAAACAGGAGGGTCGATCTGGATTTCGGGGTGAGCTACGGGGATGATATCGACAAGGTGAGAAAGTGCATCCAGGATGTCATCAATACAGATGCGAGGATACTCAAAGACCCGGAGGCCTCGATCCTCGTCAAGGAGCTAGCGGACAGCAGCGTGGTTTTCCAGCTCAGGGCATGGGTGAAGGGATCTGATTACTGGAACGTGCATTTCGCTGTCATCGAGGAGGTTAAGAAACGGTTCGACGCGGAAGGCATCTCCATCCCGTTCCCGCAGAGGGACGTGCATGTCTACGAGAACAGGAAAGGATGAAATCAGGCATCTTCTGTTGGCTGTTTTCTTGCCGTTCGTCCCTGCGGGCAGAGTGATTGTCACACCAATCTTCTGCCTATGACGGGAAACAGGCCTCAACCTTACTCACGAAGTGGATCAGGAAGCTGAAAGAGACCGGATATTGATCGGCGTTCAAAGAGAAGAGGCCGTACGGATTCAGCCGTACGGCCTCTTGAATAGACGCGGGTTATTTTTTGATGATGTACTCCGCGGCGGCCTCGACCCTCCGGTTCTTCTGACGCCCTGCCTTCGTGGCGTTGGATTCGATGGGCCTGATCTCGCCGTAACCCTTTTCGTTCAGACGGTATGCGTCGATGCCGAACTTCCCAACCAGGTACTTCTTGACGGCTTCGGCGCGGCGCTGGGAGAGCTTCGCATTGTAGTCCAACCCGCCCGTATTGTCGGTATGCCCCTCGATCGTGATCTTGAGATCGGGATATTTCTTCATGACCTCCGCCAGGTTGCCGATCTCATGATGGTACTGCTTCTTGCTCAACTTGAGGGGTTTGGTTGGGGCGCCAGCGTAACCCACGTCCCTCTCAGGTCTTCATGCCGCCGCATACACGCTGCGCCCCGCGCCGTAGTAGGCGTCATAGACGTGCTGGAATACAGCCGTTGTTTTCTGCTCGAATAGTTTCGGCGTGTAGATCCTCGACAAGCCTTGGTCCAGCAGTTTCTCGATGGTCACCCGCACCTCGGCCCGGGCCTGCTGGCGTTTGCGCCAATCGAGCACCAGCTTACCCGCCTTGAGCGTTGATAGCAGTTCCCTGGCGGTAGCTTTGACCTTTTCCCGGTCCGCCTCGCTCATGTCAGGCTGCGGTCTCGTCAAGAGGTCAAAGAGCGCCAGCTCCTCTTCATCCAGTTGTTCGCCCACGCCCCGCTGCGCTTCTTCATTCAGACTCCGGGCAAAGGCCACCAGTTGCTGGAAGAACTCCTCGGCATTAAGGCTTCCCTCGTTATAGGCGTCGATCATGGCCTGAAATTGCTCCAGATAATCCATGCGGGTGCGGTTCTGCCGCACCAGGACCATGAGCTTCTGCGCGATCGTTCCCTTGAGTTTCTCGTTTAAAGTGCGCCTGCGGCCCGTCTTGAATTTCTCGGCCAGCTTCTCGAAGTCTATTTTGCTCAGATCAAGCCAATGATCGGCGTCAAAGGGTGAGCTTGGCTCGCGAATCACGTAGCCCTCGGCGGCAATCGACTGATCGAGGAGCCCTTCCACCTGCTGCATGACCTGGGAGATGTCCGCCGGCCGTGTCAGCGCACGGATTTTGTCGGCGCTCACTTGGAGAGGCGACACCTCGGCGGCAAAGTCCCGCGCCGCCGGGTCCGGCAGCACGGCCTTGTAGAGCCGCAGAACCGTGTTGGTCAGATCGAGATAACGGAGCTTGATCTCTTCGGAGGCGACCAGCGCCTCTAAGGCGTCATCGAGCAAACCGACGCGGTCAAATCCCTCAGCGACCTGGATGGCCGCAAGGTTTACCCCGTGCTCCTGGCACAACCCCCGAGTCTCCGCCAAGGCCTGACGCAGAGCTGCAACCAATGCGGCCTTGTTCTCCACCGGCTTCCTACCGTCGCCTGCACCCCCACCGGCCCCATAGATGGCCAACGCCCTCTCCAGGTTGCGGAACACCCCGGCATAGTCCACGATCAGGCCGCTCACCTTGCCGGGATAGACCCGGTTGGCCCGGGCGATGGTCTGCATCAGGGTATGGTTGCGCATCGGTTTGTCGAGGTAGAGGGTCGAGCAGCTCGGCACATCGAAGCCGGTCATCCACATGGCGCAGACAAAGACCAGCCGGAAGGGGTCGTCGGGATTCTTGAACTTCGTTTCCAGATCCTCATCGACCATGCGCTTGCGGTGTGGTCGGATGTCGAGCCCTTTTTCGTTCATCTCAGCGATCTCGTTCTGACCTTGAGAGACGACCACCGCCATATCGGTTTCCTTCATCCGGGCGATCTGCGCTTCGATCTCCCGCCGGGCTTCGCCATCCGCCCCGGCCACCTCCGCTTGCAACGTCGCAATCTTTTCGCTCCAATACTTCTTGACCTTGTCGTACATGCGTATGGCCGTCGCCTTGTCGATGCAGATCACCATGGCCTTGCCCGGGAAGCCCCGCCCCGTGAAATGGGCCACCAGGTCCTTGGCCACCGCTTCCAGGCGGTCGTCGCGGGTTATCAGGTGGTACTCCCGGGAGAACTCCCGTTCCAGCTTCTTTTCCTGCTCTTCGTCGAGTTCCGCTGCCTCCAGGAGGTTCTCCATGTCTTCGTTGAGGTTCTCGTTGACCAGTTGCAGCTCAGGGATGCGGTTTTCGTAGTAGAGCGGGACGGTCGCGCCGTCGGCCACCGACTGCTGGAAGTCGTAGACGCTGACGTAATCGCCGAAGACCTGGCGGGTCTTCTCCTCTCCGATAATCAGCGGCGTGCCGGTGAAGGCCAGAAAGGCGGCGTTGGGCAGGGCAGTGCGCATGTTGAGCGCCAGGGTGTCGTACTGGCTGCGGTGCGCCTCGTCGGTGATGACGATGATGTCGCGCCGCTCCGAGAGCACCGGATGCGTCTCGCCCTGCTCGGTGCGGAACTTGTGTCCTTCCGGTAAGCCTGCGTGAAAAATTTTGATTAGGCAGTTATGATTGGTTATCAACTCAATAAGGAGGATAACCAATGGATCAAGAGTTTACGCCCACAGTAAATCTTCAAGAAGTACAGCAGCGATTTGAGGGATGG